>CAXGBP010000074.1:0-5145 GCA_964007685.1 uncultured Candidatus Poseidoniales archaeon
AAGGCGACCTATGGTGAGATGATGATTAGGTCGGCGCTCGATCAGGGCGCTGTCGATATGCTGCTGCTTTCTGAGGGGCTGCGAAAGCGGCGTGTTGGATGGAGATGCAAGCCCTGCAAGCACGAGTGGGAAGCGAGTCAGAACCATCGCTCGGAGATTCCAGATTGTCCGAAATGTGGTTCGGAGGATGTTAGGGAAGATCCAGATAGAACCATGGATATGATCGATGAATTGACACAATTAGCGGGACACACTTCTGCCAAGGTTAGTTTAATTTCGATGGATTCCGAGGAGGGTGCGACCCTTTACACTTCATTCGGCGGAATCGCTGCAATGCTGAGGTATTCTCTTACTTGAGGTGGATGAAATGCGAGATTTGGTAGATGCGATTCGCCCCCTTCTCAAAGCGGTCATGTCTGATTTGGATGTGGGTGAGGAAGATTGGTCTGGGCTGCTCGCCGGCTCGACAGTTTCGGACTTCGCTGATGTTGCGATGCCGTGTCATTCTCTGTCGCGAGTTTTGCGTAAATCTCCGGCTGTAATTGCAGAGGATGTGTTGGCTGGTTTAGGTTCCAGTACCGCGGGGATTTGCACGGTCAGTTCGGTCAATGGCTTTCTTAATTTCACCGCTGATTCTGAGTGGTTGTCGATGCGGATGGAGGAGGCGGCTGCCGATGAGCGGCTCCGTGTTGCCGTCGAAGACTCCCGCATCATTGTCATCGACTATTCTTCACCAAATGTCGCGAAGCACATGCATGTTGGACACCTCCGATCCACGGTCATCGGTGATGCACTGAATCGCATGCTTACCTACAAGGGACATACAGTCGTACCCGAGAACCACGTTGGTGATTGGGGCACGCCATTCGGTATGCTCATCGAGCATCTTATCGATATCGGCGTCAAGACTCCTTCTGCCGAGATTAATCTCGGTTCATTCTACTCTGATGCTCGCAGCAAATTCGATTCCGACGCCGCATTTGCCGACCGCTCGCGTAAGAGAGTAGTTCGGATGCAAGCGAGTGAGCCAGAGACGATTGCTCACTGGCAGATGCTCGTGAATCGCTCGTTGCTACACTTCAACGATGTCTACCAGATGATGGAAGTTCTGCTGACCGATGATGACCTTGCTGGTGAGTCGAAGTATGAGGCAGCGCTGCCGGATGTTGTCGATATGTTAGCAGCGGCAGGGCTGCTTGAGGAGAGTGAGGGGGCTAAGGTAGTCTATCCAGAAGGTTGGAAGAATCGCGAGGGTGAGCCACTACCTCTGATTATCCAGAAGGCTGACGGTGGCTACAATTACGCAACCAGTGACCTCGCCTGTATCATCGATAGGATTCAGAATGTCGGCAGCCGAGATTTCCTCTACGTAGTCGGCGCCGAGCAGGCTCAGCACTTCGCGATGGTATTCGAAGTAGCGCGAAGTGCTGGCTTCATGGACGAATCCGTCAATGCTATTCACGTTCCATTCGGCCTCGTTTTGGGAACAGATGGTAAGAAACTCGCGAGCAGGACAGGAGGCGCTGTGCAACTCAAGGACCTGCTCGTCGAAGCAGTCGAAAGGGCTGATTCGCTCATCGCAGAGAAGAACCCTGAACTCCCTGCAGATGAGCGCGCCGAAGTTGCTCACATGCTCGGAATCGGCTCTGTAAAGTATGCCGACCTATCCACTGATCGAACCAATAATTACACATTTGACTGGGAGAAGATGCTCTCCTTCGAAGGCAATACTGCACCCTATCTGCAGTATGCACACGCACGCATCTGTAGCATCTTCTCCAAGGCAAAAATCGAGCGAGATAGTATCCAGAACACCTCAATTTCGCTCGATGATGAGCGCGAAGCAACACTCGCTAGAGCCATCATCGCTTTCCCCCAAGCGCTCGACTTGGCCTGTGCAACCCACTCGCCGCACAAGTTAGCCACACAACTCCACGCAACCGCCCAGGCCTTTGCTTCATTCTACGAATCCTGCCCTGTACTCGCATCCGAGGGTGCGACCCGAGAGAGTCGATTGGCCCTTTGCGATCTGACGGCCAGAACTCTCGAAACCGGACTTTCGCTCCTCGGAATAAGCGTCCCTCAACGAATGTGAGTGAGCCAAATCCAGAGCGATTTGAGGCAATTCGCCTCGCGCGACCTTGAAATTGGTGATTCCCTCGCGCCGTCATGGTCTCAGTAGGCGACATGGCACCCGATTTCGAATTGATGGCATTCGACAAGACGATGGTTCGACTCTCCGATTCAATCGGAAATCGAGTCGTGCTCCTGTTTTATCCAGCAGCATTCACCGGCGTCTGCAGCAAGGAAATGTGCACCTTCACCGATTCGATGAATCGCCTCGAAGCCGCCGAAGCCGAAGTCCTTGGCATCTCAGTCGACAGCATATTTGCCAATGCGGCATTCGCCGATGCCAACGAAATTGGCTTCCCACTTCTTTCAGACACTGACCGCATCGCCACCGATGCATACGGCGTAGGCATTCCATTCGTCATGCCGGATTATATCGCGGCCCAGAGATCGGTCTTCGTAATCGAGGAAAATGGCAAAATCAGTTATGCTTGGATTGCCGAGAACCCCGGAATCGAGCCAGACTACGAAGCCGTTCTATCACACCTCGAAAATTGATTCAGAGCGCGATGTGCGCTCTGTGTTCAGCTACCATAGGCAAGATGGTAGACAAGAGAGCCGTAAATGATGCCTGAGACTGCTAGGCTCTCCTCGTTGAATCGACTCATGTCATCGAGATAAGTGTGGTACTCACTCGAACCTGAGCCGTAACAGACCACGGCTCGACCATACCGCTTGCCATCCGAGTCGTCCTCGTCGATATTGTAGACGAACGGTGCGTGGTCGGAATTGTAGGGCATGTCGGTATTTGCGAGTTTACGGACGTTGATATTGTAGCTATCCGCGAGGTCTGGATGCTCTTGTTTAAACTTCGCCGTGATTCCCTGAATATGCTCGACGTCGGTCTTGTGATTGCCGAAAAGAGTCACACCCGAATTGCGCTCTGCGTCGACGTGATTCATGTCCAAATTGATGTAAAGTCGGAGGTTTTCATACAGGTTATTCGAGTGCTTATCCACCCAGTTCGTCGATCCATACAATCCCTCTTCCTCGCCTCCCCAGGTGCAGAAGTAAATGGTGTATTTTGGGGTGCCGAGTTGGCTCTCGATGAGTCCGAATTGCCTAGCCATCTCGAGCACGGTCGCCGTACCGGAGGTGTCGTCGACCGCTCCTGGGCCCATGTAGACGGTGTCGTGATGGGCCCCAATGATGATCAGTTGTTCTGTTTCACCTTGGATTATCCCGCATGGAACCTTGACTGTAGCTTCCCCTGCATTTTCGACGAAGGTGAGGAATTTGAGCCTGCCATCTTGATTGATCACATTGTCAATAATTGTCTGGCCAACACTTTTGCTGACCATGATGAATCCCAAGTCGATTGGAATGTTTTCAATCTCTGAAATCCCGACCGATTTGAAGTAAGGAACGCAATCATTGGCGACGAGTTCGTCGCAGTTCTGACGCTCGTTGATGAGGATAAGCCCCTCCACATCATTCTCCGATGCTCGCTTGAATAGAGGGGTGTTTGACTCTGTTTCATTGGTCATGTGGATGAGCACGACTGCGCTGGCGGCGCTGGACCAGTCGGCGCTCTCATTCCCAGTTCCGAGGTCGACGACTTCGATATCATCGACGTAGCGGATGAAAGATGAGCCGGAGTAACCTTGCAGAACGAAGTCGGATCTGTGGTCGAATTCGATGAAATCGGCATTGAAGTCGGTTGCGCCGCAGGCGAATGCTGGGAAAGTTTCTCCCACATCGCCTGCGTGACAGATTCCCAGTTCAGGCTCATCATCAATGACGAACATAGGGACGTCGAAGTCCTCGATTGTCGATGGGATTCCCATCGTTGTGAAATTGGATTTGATGAACTCGGCTGTATTGTGCTCTTCGCTCGTTCCGGACATTCGGCCTTCCCACTCAGGATGGCCGAGGGCGATGAGGCTCTCAGCGTAGCCTCGTGCGCTGGCAGGGTCGAACTCGATGAGTTCGTAATTCGGAGTTCCTTGGATCCAATCTACGATGTCGTCGCCGTAAAGGACTGCGCCACCCATGGTGCCGACGAGCATGATTCCGATTACTGCGAGGACAGAGACTGGAAGTTGCTTCGCACGCTCAAACTGTTCCTTCAGCCTCACATCGAGGCTTGCTGGGCTTTCTTCGGCCGCAATTTCAGCCTCGATGACCTCATTCATGCAGATGCCTCGCAGAATTGCCGCCGCCTTGGGCGCCTATTGAACCCAACCGCTAGCGGTACCTATGATGATTCGATTCACTGAGAGCCGATTTCATCGCCGGTCCAACGGCGACCGAGATTATGGTCGATATTGAGTTGGTCAAGGATTCGGGCGACAACGAAATCGACGAGGTCTTCGATGGACTCCGGCTTATTGTAGAAGCCGGGACTTGCGGGCAGGATAACTACGCCCCATTCGGAGAGGTTTGCCATTGCTCGGAGGTGTGGGGTGGCGTAGGGTGATTCGCGTGGGACGAGGATTAGTTTGCGCCGCTCTTTCATCGCGACGAGGGCGCTGCGGGTTGCGAGATTGTCAGAGATACCCGCAGCGATCTTGCCGATTGTTGTGCCACTCGCTGGGCAGACGATGTAGGCGTCGAAGCGGGCTGAGCCGGAGGCAGAGCGAGCGGCGAGGTTGTCGTTATTCTCGAGGGTGATGAGTGAGTTCGAGGCGAGTTCTGCGGGAGTGATCCCGCATTCGAGGTCGAGGTTGATAGCTCCCTCGCGAGTGATGATGAGATGAGATGACCAACCAGCCTCGCATAGGGAATCTAGCAGCCGCACCCCATAACGTGCCCCCGATGCTCCAGTGATGGCAACGACTGCTTCAGGCATGCTTCTCCCTCTTTCCTTCCTCGCTTCAACCTGTCTCACAGAGACTCGCGCAAGGCGTGGGCGAGGTATTCGTACTGCTCGATTGAGTTGTAGAGATATGCCGAGATGCGGAAGTAGCGCATCTCGTGGTGTGGCCAAGGGAAGACTGGAACCTGAATTCCCCAATCGTCGAGCAGACTGTTGTGCAAGGCATCGCCGCGAAAATCCGGTGGTCCTTCGTAAGT
>CAXGBP010000075.1:0-5083 GCA_964007685.1 uncultured Candidatus Poseidoniales archaeon
TTCCGAGGTACTCGACGGCCGCATGGATTCCTTCTTGCTCGTCGAGTCCCATGAGGTCCATGCAATGATTGGAGTTGCCTGTACCAAAGACGCTGACCTGAGCGACTCCGAATCCGTGTGGGACGAAGTTCTCAATGAGGAATCGGCCGAGTCGGTTAGCAGGAGTAAGTGCATCGACATCGCCGTCGTTGTAGTAAGGGCCAATCTCGGCGATGATGGGGACTTTGCATTCTTCTGGAAGTTCTGCCGCATCGTAATCGCAACCTTCGATTTGCGGCAGCCAGAGTCCCAGATGGACTTCAGCGCCCCCGGTTGCGCCAGCACCACCATCGGTCAGAGTGATGGCTGGGACTGAGACGTAGATGGATCGCACTGTATCGATGCCGTAGCTGCCGTTGTTTGAGACGCGACTGAATACGTCGCCATTCTCGTATGTCATCTGCTCGCGATCTTCGACTGGCGGCAGCCAATGGTCTGAATCGTCAGAACCGCCGCCAATGACATCGCTGCCAAAGCAGCCCGAAAGCATCGGGGCTACGAAAAGCAACACGAGAACTAGGCTCGTTGTGGTGCGAGACACGCGCTTCGCGCGTCTTGGCGCACTCAAGAGAGTTCTGACGCTTGGTGTGAAATCTTCAGATGCGTAAATTCCCCTGAGTTTGTGGCTGAAACGCCCGAAATGGAGGAGTGGCCCTGTCGTTTAGGAGGGGGAGCCAGCCAAATCGAAGGGTTTGATGTAAGAAGGTGGCTCCGCGACCCTATGGATGCCTACGAGGAACTCCTAACGCGAATGAAAGGTATGGATTTGATTAGCCAAATCGGAAGCCTAGTTAGTTGGGATCAGGAAGTAATGATGCCTCCCAAGGCCGCCGCTCTTCGCGGCGAGCAACTCTCCTGGATTTCGAAGACCGGTCATGAGAAAATGACCGACCCGCGAATCGGGGAGTTGCTCGATGAATTGGAAGCGCGCGATGACCTCAACGAGGTTGGGGCGGCAAACATCCGCCTCGCGCGCGATAGTTACGATAAGGCGACGAAACTCCCGACCGAGTTCGTCGGCGAAATGGCCAAGCTTCAGGTAAAGTGCCAAATCTCCTGGACTGAAGCACGAGCCAAGGATGATTTCTCGATCTTCCGAGACGATCTCGCGAAGATGATCGAGATGTGCCGTCAAAAGGCGGACTATCTCGGCTATGATGAATTGCGTTACGACGCTCTGCTAGATCTATACGAATCTGGTCTGAGCGTCGCCCGTCTCGACCCGCTTTTCGCTGGACTACGAGACAATGTAGCACCTCTCATCAAGGCTGTAGTTGAATCAGGAAAGCGCCCAAACATGGCCTTCGTCGAAGACAATAAATGGAGTCAAGCCGGCCAGGAAGCACTCTCACAGGCCGTCTCCGAAGCCATCGGCTTCGACTTTCAAGCCGGTCGTCGCGATGCATCAACACACCCATTCTGCGGTGGCCCAAACCCAGACGATGTTCGATGGACAACTCGTTACTCAGACGACGACCCATTCGGCTCGCTATACGGGTCAATGCACGAAACTGGGCACGGTACCTACGAGCAGGGGCGACCGCGAAACCTCGATTTCCAGCCAGCCGGCAAGGCGGCTGGTCTCGGCGTTCACGAGAGTCAAAGCCGACTGTGGGAGAACCAGATTGGTCGAAGTCGAGAGTTTTGTGAATGGGTTTTGCCGGTCTGGCAGGAGAATTTCCCTGAGCAGATGGCGGATGTCAGCGTGGATGACCTTTGGCAGGCTGTGAATTTGGTTGGACCGAGTCTGATTCGAACCGAGTCTGACGAGGCGACTTACAACCTTCACATCATGATTCGATACGAGATTGAGAAGCGCTTGATCTCGGGTGAAATAGAGGTCGATGACCTGCCCGATGTTTGGGATGATATGTACGAAGAATTCCTCGGAATCAGGGCACCAAACCGTACTTTGGGCGTCCTCCAAGACATTCACTGGTCCTTCGGCGCCTTCGGTTACTTCCCCACCTACACACTTGGGAATCTGTACTCGGCGCAGTTGCTGGCGGCTGCTAGAAAGGATTTGCCAGAGCATGATGAGCAGATGCGACGAGGTGAGTTTGAACCTCTTTTGAGTTGGATGCGCGCGCGCGTGCACACGCGAGGAAGCATCCTCGAGCCAGCCGCCCTCATCGAGGAAGCGACCGGTTCACTCCCTTCGCCTGATGCTTTCGTGGCTTACTTGCGAGACAAGGTTGAGCGGCTTTACGGCGTGACTGCCTGAGTTGAACCGCTCAGGTACAGACCACACTGAGTCTGAGGAATTACGAAAGGCACGAGCGTGTGAGCGTAATCATGGCTGAGCGCTCGTTGGAGGGAGTCGCGTCGTTCGTGCGTGACTTAGGCAGCGCTTGCTCGGCAGTCCGGCTCGTTGGTGATATGCTGCTGGCTGGCTCGCACGATGGCTTGCTGCTTTGCTTAGATGCTGCGAGTGGAGGCGAGCGCTGGCGATTACAGGTCGATGGACCTGTGTCAGATCTTGCGCTCGATGGTGATCGTATCTATGCGACCGCGTCAGCTTCGCTGCACGCGGTCGACGCGGCTGACGGCGAATTGCTGTGGAGCCGCGAGTTGGAAGGAGCTAGCGATTATGTCCAGGCTCGGGATGGAGTTGTCTGGGCGACTTCATCAGTCTACGAAATGGAGGTTGCAGATTTTGTCGAAGCGACCGTTTGGCGATTTGATGCCGGTGGTGATGAACAGGAACGCTGGTCCTTCGCCGAGAGACCTTGGCATGTCGGCCTACATGCAGATGGTGGTATTCTGCTTGGATTGGGCCGACCACGTTGCGGCTATCTGAGAATTCAACCTAGCCAGAAGCCCGAGCATTTCGAACTCGATAATGAGAGCCCTGTGACCTGTGGAGCTTGCGGCGCGGCCGGTCACTTCTTGTTTGGGCATGCAGATGGTACGATTAGCTCAGTTGGTTCGGTCGAAGGCAGTGAAAAACCCAGTGAATCCTTGGTGACTGCTTTGGCTTCGAGCGATTCCGAATGGGTTTCCGGTCATGATGATGGAACCATCGCAACTTCTGACTCGGCGGTGACCACATCAGGCTCAATCGACGCGGTTGCGAGTCTCGGCCCTACTGCATGGGCATCGTCATGGAACGGCTCTACTCCCACTCTCACGATTCTACAATTTGGAACGATCTCTATCGATGCCCGCGTACGTCAGATGCATTCCTCGGAAAGCTCCCTGGTGCTCGGTGACGACCTCGGAAGAGTCTTCCTCATCGAATCCGAGGTTGTCAGCCGGAGATTATCAGACAATGAAGAAACAACTCCGGAAGACTTCCGGAATTCGGAGTTGAGAGCGCGCCTCAGGATGTTAAGAAACAGGTGATTCCACATCTCGCAGTGCACTGGAAATTAACACCTATAGACCCCTATTTCCAGTCCACAGTGCCTTATTTGGCGAAAGGTTTATGCACCCCTGCCGCCCAGACCTAAGTTGCCGCTCTGGGAGAGTGGTGTGGGGCGCGCTCCGGCGCAAACCGCGGGCCACAGAACCGAACCCCGAACTCGGGGTGGTAGAACCGGAAACCGCAAGGGATCCGGGGACGATCGAACCTGGCACTTGGGTCAGGGGAGATGCGGTCGAACCGAAGTGGAGAGAACTGGACGAAAGGAAGGGGAACTGGACGAAAGGAAAGGGAACTGACCTCAAGAAAGGGGAAGGAAGCGGAGGGGGAAGCTGGGGAAAACACAACCGCAACGCGCAAGCGAGGAAAACGCAACCGTGCCAGCCAACCAGACCGCGAGTGCATCGGCGAAGGGCGAGAGAACCAGAGATGGGGAAAGCCTGAGGCGGATCCACGGGGAACAAAGGTGGAAGAGAACCGGACGCAAGGAAGGGGAAAAGAAACCGGAGAGAAACGTGGCGGGAACGAGAGCGCGGAGACGCGTGGAGGACCGGCACTCATTCCAACAAACGAACCGGCGAGAGCCGGGGAGGGAAGTGGAAACGCAGAAACGGGGAGCGATCTCGGTGGAAGCGGAAACGACAGAAGAGCTCCTTGGAGCGCTCGAGTCATCTACCCGGGGAGAAACCGGCCTTCGGGCCGGGGACGAACCGGACCCTGCGGAGTTAGCAGGGGGGGATGCTCCCCCATGTGCAGAACCCCCTGCTGCTCCCACCTTGTACCAAAGTACGGATGCGGCCCATTCCATCAGATTATCAATCATTGCGGAACGATTCGCTCCGCTGACCTCAGTTTCGAACCGTCCAAGCGGAAGCCGAATCACATCATTTCGCAAAGCGAGATAGTTGTGCCCAACTAGGTTCACTGCTTCGGGCCAATCATTTCCTTGGGCCTGACCCATTGATCGAATTGATCATTGGTGACTAGGCCCAATTCGAGAGCTGCCTCGCGCAGAGTAGTGCCATTCAGATGCGCGTGCTTAGCAATCTTCGCAGCGTTGTCGTAACCGATGTGATTGTTCAACGCCGTAACTAACATCAGACTATTCTCGAGGTGCGAAGCTATCACACCCTCGTTGGCTTCAAGTCCGTTAACGCACTTGGTGGTAAATGCCCTGCATGCATCGGATAGAAGACGTGTGCTGTGGAGTAAATTGTGGATCATCATCGGCTTGTAGACGTTGAGTTCGAAATTGCCTTGACTTCCGCCGATGCTGATTGCAGTGTGGTTCCCAATCACTTGACAACAGACCATCGTCATGGCTTCGGCTTGTGTTGGATTGACCTTGCCAGGCATGATACTTGACCCTGGTTCGTTGGCAGGGAGGGACAGTTCTCCGAATCCACAGCGGGGTCCAGACCCCATCCATCGGATGTCATTGGCTATCTTCATCAGGCTCGCAGCGAGCGTGTTTAGTGAGCCTGATGCGGCTACTATTGCATCGTGTGCTGCGAGTTGGGCAAATTTGTTTTCGGCCGAGACGAATGGTAGTCCAATCTTCTCGGCGATGCTTTCGGCGACCTTGTCTGCGAATTCAAAATGAGTGTTGAGACCAGTCCCAACCGCAGTTCCGCCTAGTGCGAGTTCGAGGAGATCATCCCAAGCAGCCTCTATGCGACG
>CAXGBP010000076.1:0-5005 GCA_964007685.1 uncultured Candidatus Poseidoniales archaeon
GCAATCGCCGTCTGCGCTGAGATTATGGCACTAGAGAAAGGCACTCTCATGAACGCCGAAGACTGAAAGATCGCCGTACGGACCACCGAATTCCAACGACTCGTTCAGTCCGGTGAGTTGAATACTGCCGCCACAATTTCGCGCCAATGCGCAAGGTGGTTCTGAGGTGGCGGCTCTCGACCATCGAGGCCTCGAAAGATCTTTCTCGCCTCCTCAAAATCTTCGATCGCTTCGAAGTCCTCGCCCACCTAGGAGTATCTTCAATCGGCATCGTGCAATTAGCTGAGGTCGAAGTCAAAGAAGGAAGAGACATTCACGAACTCAACGAACTCGACGGGTTCCAAGTGATGGAAATCCATGAGGAATCAGAAGATGGAGTCCTCGCCAGCATCCTTTGTAGTCACAGTTTGGCGAAGTCAGCAATCGAACTCTCAAACCTGCATCTCCAACCGCCATACGGCATCGATTCGAAGCGCGGCATGGAGATGCGAGTAACCGGTTTGACAGGCGCAATGCGACGATTCCTCACACTCCTCAGAGTCATCTTGCCCCCAGACAAAGTTAGCGTCATTACGATGCGAGGAGAGATGGTCAATGGATGGAGCCAAGTGCTTACGAATAGACAGCAAGAGGTCGTGTCATTTGCATCGGAACGAGGTTACTATGAGGATGAAACGAAAGTGACAATCAAGGAGCTCGCAGATGAGATGGGGATTTCCCGCTCGACTTTCGGCGGCCACCTGCACGAAGCGGAACGGGCAATAATGCGAAAGGCGGGTTCCGACCTTGAATGAGTCCGTAGGACTCAGACCGAAGCGTAATAGGACAACCATGATTGGATTCGATGCATGGTGCAGCACCGGCTTCCAATGCTTCCCTCTGCGAGGGAAGTTCCTTGGGCGTCCTTGGTGAATGGTGTTGAGAAGCAGCTAAACATCGAGGGAAATGCGATTCTGCTCGATGTTCTTCGCGATCAGGCAGGGAGTTTGGGCACGAAGCGAGGCTGCGATATGGGGACTTGTGGATGCTGCTCGGTGCTGATTGATGGGCAGCCTCGACTCTCCTGTTTGACGCTTGCAGCGGAGGCAGATGGTTGTGAGATTACGACTGTTGAAGGGCTTGCTGATGGGCACCATCTTCATCCGATTCAAGAGATGTTTGCGGAGTGCGGGGGGTCGCAGTGCGGCTTCTGCACTCCGGGATTCTTGGTTGTTACATCGGCGCTATTGGAAGAGAATCCAAATCCTAGCGACGATGAAATCAAGTGTGCAATCGAAGGAAATCTTTGCCGCTGCACCGGTTACCAACAGATTGTAGATTCGGTACGAGCGGCATCTGAAATTTTGACTTCAGGCAAGAATATCGAGGATTCAACCTCGCCAAAGAGCGACCCTCATCCGGGATTCGCTGGAGAGTGATTCGATGGCTGGATTAGAGGATAATCCATCCGGCGATAAGAATGAGGATGAGATGGTCGGCTACCGGCAGCAGCCGGGAAAGTTGCCTTTCTCAAAACCCGGCTCTGGCGGCAAAAATCGATTCTCTCGGCCGAGGGATGCGGCGATGATTCCCGAGTCCCAAGGTGGTCAAAAGAGCCAGCCTTGGGGGTCACATCGTCACGATGAATTGGTCAGTGGCCAGATAATCGGTAAGCCAACCGCACTCGTCGACAGTCGCTGGAAGGTGACTGGGCAGGCTCACTATGGAGACGATGTGCGCTTGGCCGGCGAGTTGATTGGACGCATCATTCGCTCGCCGCATCATTATGCTAGAGTGCTAAGCATCGATTTCTCAAAAGCACTCGAATTGCCCGGCGTCGTAGCCATCGCTACTGGAGCCGATGCCGCCAATAAATTCGGAGTCCTACCTGTCACCAAAGACGAGCACGCCATGGCCGTTGAGAAAGTCCGCCACGCTGGTGACCTCGTCGCTTGCGTGGCAGCCGAAGACGAAGCGACGGCACGCGAAGCCGAGCGTTTGATCGAAGTCGAGTACGAAATCCTCGATTCAATCCACGATATGCGCGACGGTCTCGATGATTCAGAAAATCCAATCCACGACCGCGGAAAGTATCACATCGGAGAGGCGAATGTTCAGAAGCGAGTTTTCCAGGAATTCGGCGACATCGATGGAATGGCTTCGAGTGCGGTCGCCAGTCACAAGCAAAATTGGTTGTTCGCGGGTGTGAATCACGCTGCGACTGAGCCTCATGCTGTGGTTGCTCACTGGGGCCCCTCGGGTCGATTGACGCTCTACACACCTCAACAAGTCCCTCACTATGTCCACAGAGCTCTGGCCGACGTACTCGAGATTCCTATGCATCAGATCAATGTGCACCGCACCTTTGTCGGCGGTGGGTTTGGGGGCAAGTCCGACCCGTTTCCGCATGAGATGTGTGCCGCTATTTTGGCGCGGAAATCTGGGCGTCCGGTGCGGATTTGCTTCGACCGCGAAGAAGTCTACTGGATCAATCGCGGTCGCCACCCATCTCGCATCGAGATGAATCTGCACGCGGATTCGGATGGGAGAATCTGTGGAATCGAAACTGATGCTCTGATTGATGGTGGTGCGTTCGCCTCATTCGGTCACGTCACGACTTATTACAACGGGGTGCTGCACACCGCACCATACGAAATCGGAGCATTCCATTACACAGGAGCTCGCGTCTGGACGAATAAACCGGCGAGCGGTGCGATGAGAGGTCATGGCGCTGTAAATTCGCGCTGTGCGGTTGAAACGGGGTTGGACGACCTCTCCGAGCAACTCGCCGTCGATCCGATTACCCTGAGATTGGCCAACTTGTTACCACCACACTCGGCGACAATCACCGGCTTCCGCGTGACCAGTATCGGTATGCGCGAGTGTCTCGAGCGAGTGAAAGAAGCCAGTGGCTGGGACGAAAAATTCCGCAAGATGCCACTGGGCAAAGGAATCGGTATTGGCTGTGGTTTCTTCATCTCCGGCTCAGGCTTGCCGATTCATTGGGACCCAAACAAGTTCCCACATGCGACGGTGCACCTGAAAATCGACATGGATGGTGGTGTCACCGTCCACACAGGCGCCGCGGAAATCGGCCAAGGCTCCGACACCGTCGTCGCCCAATCCGTTGCCGAAGTCCTCGGGCTCCCTCTCGACATGATTCGAATCAAATCCCGAGACTCCGACACATCACCCGTCGACCTCGGATCTTACTCATCGCGCGTCACTTTCATGAATGCAAACGCGGCGATTTCTGCAGCCATGCAAATACGCAATAATCTGCTCGACGCCACCGTAGAAATCACCGGAGCCGAACGCACGAAATTAGTCATTGGAGATAGGCGCATCTTCGCCAAAAACGACCCTGCAGTTGGGGTCTCATACCTTGAGGCGCTCCACAAAGCACAGGAAGACCGTGGAGCACTCATCTCATCTGGCGCGTACAGAACGCCACCGATGGGCCGAACCCACAAGGGTGCTGCCGCCGGATTAGCTCCGGCTTACTCATTCTCAGCTTACGTTGCAGAGGTATCCGTCGACGTAGAAACTGGGCAAACAAAGGTGGAGAAAGTCTGGGCTGCCCACGATTGTGGTAAGGCTCTCAACCCACTCGCAGTCAAGGGGCAAATCATCGGCTCCTGCCACATGGGAATGGGGCAAGTTCTCAGCGAGGAAATGCGCTACGGCCGCAGTGGCCATCTGATGAATCCCGACCTGCTCGATTACAAGATTCCTAGCGTCCACGAGATGCCTGAAATCGTACCGATTATTGTTGAGTCAAACGACCCAGAAGGACCGTTTGGGGCGAAGGAGGCGGGCGAAGGTCCGCTTCTACCAATTCTACCCGCTGTCTGTAATGCAGTGTATGATGCGGTGGGTGTGAGGACTGCTGAATTGCCAATCACGCCCGATCGCATGCACAGATTGATCGAAAGGAAATGCAAGGCCGATGGAGTCTCTGAGCCTCTCGACCTTGAAGCACCGCGGCTCGAGCACTCTGCTCTGCAGGATACTCTCGCCGCACGCGCTGCCGAGCATGCTGAACGAGACCTCACTCGCAGGCTCGATGATGACCGCCAGCCCTACCACAATGGAGCGCTCTTCGGCCTCGACCCAACAATCCCACCAGACGAGATAGACGAGCGCTGGGCGGTCAATGTGATTCCATCTGAAGAATACCTCACGGAACCACGTTTGGCTGGAAGCGCTTGGAAGCATACTGAGCGCCGGCATCGAGGTGATGCCTGATGCGCACACCACCATTCGAGTTGCACACTCCCAAGAACCTCGAGGAGGCTCTCACCACAGCAGGCGAGTTGGCCGACGCGGGACAAGACTTCGACTGGATCGCCGGCGGCACTGACCTGCTGCCCAATTACAAGTGGCACATCAACGTCAAACCACACGTGATTTCTTTGGCCAAAGTCAGTGAACTCACCGAGCTCAATCCAAACCATATCGGCGCAATGGTCAGACTACATGACCTAGTCAAGTCAGAACACACACACCCAGTCCTCGCCAAAGCCGCCGACTCAATCGCCAGCGTACTCATCCGCCGCTCTGGAACCGTCGGTGGCAACATCTGCCTCGACACCCGATGCTATTGGTTCAACCAGACCGAGCAGTGGAGAGAATCGATTGACTGGTGCTACAAATGCGACTGCGGGACGGGGGCCGACTGCCGCGTCATACCAAACCAGAATACACTCTGCGTCGCCACCTACCAAGCCGACCTCGCTCCAGTCCTGATGTGCCTAGGTGCAACCATTCACCTCGCTTCACCGGACGGCAAACGCTCGATGCCACTCAGCGAATTTTTCCAACTCGACGGGATAACCCGCAATGTGCTGCAGCCCGGCGAGTTGGTCACTCACCTGAGCCTACCCGATGATTCCAGTGAGTGGCAAGGAGATTACCAGAAGTTGAGGCAGCGCGAGTCCTGGGATTTCCCAGAAGCAGGCGTAGCGGTGCTGTGGAAGCGAAATGGTGAGGCAAAACCTGCTGCTCTCAGAGTTGCAACGACTGG
>CAXGBP010000077.1:0-4943 GCA_964007685.1 uncultured Candidatus Poseidoniales archaeon
CGGTGATTGACACGTTCAGGTAACGCAGTGCATCTCCATTCTTACACAGAATCACGGCAAGATCCCAATCTTTCGATTCGCAATCGATTGCCTCGAGAATTAATGTCTGACCATCATCGCTCATATTTCCACTCAGCGTGACTCCTTCCATCTCCCAGACAACAGTCTTGCTGACCTCGGTCGGAATGCCGTGTATATCGACACGCAGCGTATCATTTACCGAATCCCAAGAGATTGTTTCAGAAGTCTCAGGAGCTGTCAGAATAATTTCGCTACGAATCAATGAATCATCTACCACATCATTGCAGTCATCATCCCAGCCATTCCATGTCTCCGACGCATCAGGGTTGATGCTCTCGATGAGGTCCTCACAATCCTCGAAGGCATAGAATCCGTCTTCATCACGGTCGTGATCGTAGACAAGAGGGTTGGACTTTGTATCGATGACCTCCTTTCCGTCAGTCATCCCGTCATCGTCCGAATCGGCGTCTTCTGGGTCGGTTGAGAGGTTGTGGTACTCGTCATAATCGCCGAGGCCATCATGGTCACTATCGCGCGCGTGGAAGTCCTCGTCGATTTCATCATCGCAATCATTGTCCTTTGAGTCGAGTATCTCAGGCAAGAACGGCGCGCGCTCTGAGTCATCATCCTGACAATCCTGGAACCAGTACCAGCCGTCGCCGTCATCGTCGGGGTCGGCCCAGAGTGGATTTGACCCGTAGGTATTGACTTCGAGCCCATCAGGAAGACCATCGCCATCGGTGTCGCCGTCGTAGGGGTTAGAGGTCACATTGTGGAATTCGTCGTAATCGTCGAGTCCATCCGAGTCAGTATCAATATCCCAGAATCCATCATCCACAATTAAATCACAATCGTTGTCCTTATTGTCTAATAATTCTGGAAGCGCTGGATTCCGATACTCATCTTCGTCGTCGCAATCAAGGAACCAGTGGAATCCATCGGAGTCAGCATCGGCATCGTAAGTCAATGGATCCGAGCCGTGAGTATTCACCTCGACACCGTCGGTCAAGCCGTCATCATCGGTGTCATCATCTTCGAAATCAGTCCCGTGAACGTGGTACTCCGGCCAATCCTTCAGTCCATCCGAGTCGCGGTCGGTGAAGTTGAAGCCCTCGTCGGTGAGGTCATCACAATCGTCGTCAATTCCATTCAATCTCTCGTAAGTCCCAGGATTTACACTAGGATTGTTGTCGTTACAATCTTGGAAATGATAGAACAAATCATTGTCGGCGTCGGCATCGTAATCGAGTGGATCAGTGCCCCAATAATTCACCTCGACGCCGTCGGATAAGCCGTCATCATCGCTGTCAGAATCTAGTGCGTCGGTGCCGTAGGTGTTGAGTTCCTGTTCGTCGGTCAAGCCATCGGTGTCCGAGTCTGCCATCAGAGGGTCGGTGCCGTGATTCATCACTTCGTCGTAATCTGAGAGTCCATCGTCATCAGAGTCAGCATCGTATGGATCGGTGCCCCAAATCAGAGTCTCGTTTTCGTCAGAGAGCCCATCGTCGTCGTGATCGAAATCGATGTCGACTCCGTGAAAAATCAGTTGCCATGAGTTCAGAGTTCCATTCTCTCCTCCATCGGAGTCTCGGACCTTCAATTTCCATTCACCGAGGCTCGATTCTCCCCAGTGATGAACGGTGTTGAACAACCAATTTGAGAAGTGGTCATTAGCATCGTTATTGTTCTCAGCGAGCCAAGATTCTGTGCCATCTGGTGAGACAAGAACGATATCGAGATCGCCGCGGTATGTGTGATTGATATCGACGATTACATCGACACTTTCAAGGGATAATTCGACAGGAATATCGACTGGAAATTCGCTCCATGAGGAATTGTCGTCGGGGATGTCGAAATTCTCATAGTAGGGGCCGAAAGTTGCGTTCATCTCGTCCTCAAGGGTCGTCCAATTGAGTGCCATTGAGACTGCTGCGCCCGCGTCAACCGCTCCGAATCCATATTTGTGCGAGACGTCATGACCTGCGCCATTGGTGTTCCAAGATGAATCGCTGTGGTCGTTCATGCGTGCTGTTCGAAGCAAAATCTCCTGCACATCGCGCCAGCTAAGATTTTCGTTAGCATCGTACATCAGCGCGATGACTCCAGCGGCGAGAGGAGTTGCACTTGAGGTGCCGCCAAATGTGTGGGTGACATTGCCGCTTCCATTGTAACCGCCGCTTCCAGTGATGTCGGTTGTGGTGATTCCTTCGCCATCACCATTGGAGTGAGCTGCAACTAGGATATTTGCTCCTGGCTCGGCATAGTATGACTGGTCACCTTCGTGTGTGATAGCGGTTACGGCGATTGTAAATCGGCTGTTAGCGTAGCCATCTTTGTTGGCATTATCATCACTGCCAAGTCCGTTTCCGGCGGCCCAAGTAATCGAATTACCAAGGCCACTGCGGCCCCAGTAAGCATCTTCCTCGAAGGCTGCGAGGGTCAATGGTCCCGGTCCTTCGAGCGTTGTTCCGTCGTCCGAAGGACCCCAAGAATTCGAGTAGATGTCGATATTATCATTCTCGAAGGATAGAGCATCGGCCTCGGTGTTATCGCCAGCCCAACAAGCGATGAGGGTCGAGCCTGCGAGGGTTGCTTCCCACGCGGCCCCGGAGACGTAGAGTGAATTGTTGCCGGTGGCTGCGGCGACGCCGGCAGCAGCAGTCCCGTGGCCGTCCCAATCACTGGGTGCCGGATCGCTATCATCATTGCACCAATCGTAGGAATAGGTTGGTTCGTAATTGTCCTCGATGTCGGGGTGTTCGTGGTCCAATCCGTCATCGACTATGCTGATGATGACTCCTTCACCGCGATAATCATCCCAGATATCTGTGGCGTTGATATCCTCCCCTGACAAACCGTTTGTCTGGCCATAATTATCGAGGTGCCACTGAGCTCCGAACTCAGGGTCGTTTGGGTTGTCGCGCGTGTATTGCTGGCGCTCGACGAGGGGTGAGAATGATTCAATTTGGCCAAGTTCAAGGGCTATCTTGAGATCTGGAATGGCGTTCAGTGGCTCATCGAAAGTCCAGATGTAAGCACCGTGCAGGACTGAAGTGGTCTTGACCATCTCAGGGCTCGCTACCGACCAGATCTGCTTCTCGAGAGGAATCTGAGTAACGACCAACCACTCGTTTGTCTCAGCCAATTGGTCTTCGCTGTATTGATCCAATTCTTCGACTCTGTCGAAGGCTAGTTGCACGGCGAGTGAGTATGTCGGGAGAATCGGCTCACCGTCAATTTCGAGGTCAATCTGGACTTCTTGCTCGTCGACTATCGCCGCTGCTACTGGGCTTACCAGCATCAGGACCAACAGCATGGCTGCTGTACGCATGAGGGTTGTTCGCACTTGTAGGGGTTTTAGCCGTTCCCGGCGGATGACAGTCCGACGCATCGCGGAATTAGTCGGTGCGGAAGTCTGCGATGGCGGCGTGAACCTCTTCATCGCTCATCAAACGACGCTGACTCTTCGCCACCTCAAACATGTGGGCAACCAATTCATCATCAGCCTCGTAGCCATTCTGTTCGAGCCACCAGGTAATATTCGAGCGCCCGCTCATGTGACCGATTCGAATGATTTGCTGCAGACCGTAATCCTGTGCTGGGACTCCTGAATAAACCCGGTCGGCAAGCCAGTGGTCTCCTTTCTTCATCGCCTTGATGACAGCGCTTGCGTGAACTCCAGTGCCCGTCTCAAAGGCGTCTTTGCCGAACACCGGATAATTACGTGGCAAGGCAACTTCGACGTATTCATGCGCCTTGCGCATGTACTCGTTGAGGGCAGTCAAATCGTTGTCGATAACGCCCATCAACGAGAGATTGACCAATGTCTGATCGAGAGGGGCGTTACCGGCTCGTTCACCGACGCCGAGCGCAGTTCCATGAATTACATCAGCGCCGGCTTCGACCGCGGCTAAATTATTCGCAACCCCAAGGCCACGATCCTGATGCCCATGCCAATTCACCTCGATGTCACGGCGCTTGACCCCGGCATCAGGTATCACCTCATCCTGAATGAAAGCCAGCAATTTGCGAACCCCATTCGGAGTAACATGACCACACGTATCACAAACACAGATGCGGTCAGCACCTAACTCGAGCGCGCGAGTGTAAACTGCCTTGATCTCCTCAGGTTTCGACCGCGTTGTATCCTCAGTCACGAACATAACTGGAATATCGTTGTCGAGCGCGAATGAAACAGCCTTTTCCGCAGTGCTGAGAATCCGGTCCATCGTCCAGCCCTCCGCATATTGCCGAATCGGGCTTGTACCCAAGAAAGCACTCGCCTGAATTTGCCGCTCGTGCTTGGCCTGCAAATCAACGAGCGGCTCAATATCACTGACAACCGTCCGCACAGCACACCCCGGTCGCAAGTCGTAGCCATTCTCACCCATGTGGGTGAGCATCGCATCGATGTGGTTGACGTGGAAGGGGCCGGCACCAGGTAGGCCGAGGTCGACCTTCTGGATACCGAGGCGTTCCATGTAATCGATGAGTTCGATCTTCTGTTCAATCGTTGGATTGCGTGCACTGGGGCTTTGCAGTCCGTCGCGCAGGGTTTCGTCGTCGAACCAGACATCGTGTGGATGGTTGGCAGGGTTGCGATCGATTTCGTAATCGATGACATTCCAATCGTAGATGAGATCTTTTTCCTTCATGCTCTCCCTCCACGCGAACTGCGTACTACGGCCGACGAGCGACCACGATGGCGTTTGAGGATTTCTGGGTTTGAGGCTGTTATTTGCTTCAAACGCGCGTGATGAGACTCGATTTTGAGGATTAATTCGCAGTTTTCTTTCGCGCGTTTGTTTCGTCTCTGATAATCACAGTAGCTGCGAGGATGGCTCCGAGAATAGCCCCCTCAAGCCCCGCACTGGCCGTGACTACGATTGCGAACATGAGTGCAAGGTAGATCATCGATACGA
>CAXGBP010000078.1:0-4940 GCA_964007685.1 uncultured Candidatus Poseidoniales archaeon
CATCCGAGCAGCAGGAATTGGAACATCACGTTGATTCCCATAGGCTGCCAAACCAAATCTCGAACGGCTGATGGAATCGCATCAAGAGGGCCATCTCCGAGACTCGTTGGATGCTTCTCACCCATTCCACTCGAAGCGTCGAGTGGGCCGCCTTGAACGTTGTAACTGAAGCGACTCTCTTTGTCGAATGTGGCAAAGAAGGCTTCCATTCTCTCAATGTTATTCGTGCTGCTGATTAGGTATTCATTCTCAGGGTCATCAAAGGCGTAGACCGTCTTGTCAGTGTAGTCTTCATGTTGATGAACAGCCATGACATCCGTCCACTCAGACGTCCAATCCTGTTCATCACCTTCAACTGCTATCGTTAGAGCGTAAGCATTCGCCCCCGTCGAAATCACATATTGACCTGCACCTTCCAATCTGACTTGCTGCATCCTAGATTGCAGTTCAGGCGGGTGGCTTGAAGCGTCGAGCGGATCGGTACCCGCCGCGATCTCCTCCTCATTAGTGTACCAATCGCCGTCGATATTGTCATCAGAATGATCGGCGATTCCATCACCATCGGAATCCCAATCATACTGAATATCGTAATCAGAGTGAGCATCCAATGCTAGAGGGGCGAACGACATGGCACCAAGCACAACCACAACCCAACCTACCAGAGACAAGGTCAACGCGTACTTCGTATTCGTCGCCTCGGCAAGCTTAGTGAAGGCAATCGCACACGGAGCGGCAACGAATTGAATCACCAATATTGTTGCAATCAGCGCCGTCGTTGTCAGCCCGAGCACGGTAATTCCGTATATTCCAGCAAGCGCAGTAACCGAATTGATTCCATCGATGAAGAAGAAGTAAGCTAGCATGTAGATGAAGAGCGTCTTGAAGCGATCGACCTGCCCGAATGTCTTGCGCAACTCAGTGAAGGCGAGACTGGCAGAATCTGAAAAACTGAGACTTTCCATCTCATTCTCGATTGGGGGCTCAGGGACATATTGGAAGGTCAACATCGCGAATCCAAGCCACCAAGCTCCTGATGAAGCCATTACGAAGGGAATCACCCAATCAGGATTAGAACCATTATCATCAACAATCATCATCACCATCACTAGATGGACCAATAGAAGCAGCCCACCGCCTAGATACCCATAAGCGAAGGCCTTGTTCGAGATTGCATCCATTTCATCATCGGTCCCCATGTGAGGCAGTAGAGCGTTGTAGAATACGCCAGCGCCGTTGAGGCCGATATTGGCCATCAAGAACATCAGAAAGAGCCACACCCACTGGAATGAGATATCGAACATGGGGGCGAAGGCGAGAGCGAAGGTCGAGCCGGCTCCGAGGTAAGTCAGAATCCTCAACCACCACATCTTGATTGCGCGTCTGTCAGCAATGACACCGAGTGATGGACTCGCGAACGCAACCAGAAGAGCACCGATGGTGACGGCAAAGGACCAAACCGCATCAGAAGTCATGTCCATGCCGAGAATTGTTGTTTCCAGCCCATTCGCTTTCAGGAAAAGATAGGCGAACCAAGCAGGGAGTACCGCGGTAGTCACCGAGGTCTCAAAGGCTGACTTGCCCCAGTCATAGAAGGCATATCCCCTTACTGCTTTCGGATTTGATTGTCTATCCAGTTCTACTCTCTCGGACATGGTGGCACCTGCGCTGCCGTCGCTGTGTCGGGGTTTGAGCATTGGGGCAGCATCACGGAGTATGACGGGCGCGGATTCAATACCCCATCAGCGCTCGAGGGCACGTGTCTGACGGCTCATCGTGGGTCCCACCTGCGGAGAATACGATTCCAGCTCTCCTTCATGGAATGCGCTTCGTTGACGGAGTCGAATTCGACCTTCGACTGAGTGCCGATGGAGAGTTAATGCTGTTTCATGATGACTTGCTTCCAGGTGATGGAACGAAGCGAGATCGATGTATCGAACTCCTAGACTCGGTTGAGGTCGCCTCGCGAGAAATCGACCGATTTGATAATCTTCTAAGAAATCGCGAATTCACAGAATTGTGGACGAGTTCTTCCAAGACGGTGAATATCGAATTGAAGACCGCTCATCCAGCAGCTCGAATCTCAGACACGACTAGCCATCTTGTAACAATGATGACTAAGCTTGAAGATTCTCTGAACGAATTCGACCTTCCCAAGCGCTCAACTATGGTTTACGGCTTCTCCCCGAAAATTTCGGCGGCGGTTGAACAAAGTGGCCTGAGTCTTCCAAATACACAACTTTCGCCGCATCTTCGCTCGTGGGGCCGAACCAAAATAAAGCGATTGATAGGCTCTCCGAACTTCGTCTCGAAGAGCGTGGCCGGGCTGATTCGAGATCGACGCAAAAAAGGAATGCCGGTCGTTGGGATGGCTCTGCACTACATCCATGGTTGGGAACGTCTAATCCATCCCGGAATCCCAGTCTCTCTCACCGGAAAGGGACTGAATCGCCTATTCAGTATCAGCAAGGAAATGGGATTGCATGTTTGGCCGGCTCCACTAAACCTTGAGCAATTGATGCTCGACGCGGGCATCACTTTGGTGACCGACCATGTCGACCCTACCGTACACACACTCCCCAACGGTGATGCCCGTTGGGCACGCCCCGCCAGCCAGCCTCTGGACGATGAATGGCGGGTGAGGCTGGACGCATCAAGCGGTGCTGAACGCGTCGATCTTCTGAAAGAGGCCAGCGAATCACTACCGATGTGGCACGAGATTCCTGAACAAGTCCGGGCGACTGAAATCGCTGCTGACGCAGCGAAGTGGTCGTGGTCAGGAAAACCTGAATCTTGGGCGATTGACCTTCAGGAAGGCCGCCCATGGGGTTGTGCTCGAATCATCGGACATCGAGGCTCGGGCGAACATCACTGATTCAAGACTCGTCGAGGAATCACTCGAGACGACGCAGTGGCTGGTTTTTCGGGATGTACTTCGGGCGGTAAATCGGTGTGCCCCGCCCATCGCGCGCATTGCGCTCATCCATGATTTGCGCGCAAATCCCAGCGACTCGCGCCCAACCAAAGAAAGTCGTGTAGTACTCCGGTTTACGGAATCCTATCGCGTGTAGTAGCGAGCCACTAGCAATATCGACATTTGGATATGGGTTCTTGATCTTAGGATGCTCCATCAGAATCGGTGGGACAACCTCTCGAAGCGTCTTGACGATGCGGTAATTCTCGTCATCGGGGCAAACCTCCTCACCTAGCCCGATGAGCAATCGCGCCCTCGGGTCCTCAGCTCGTAGAACTCCGTGTCCAAAGCCAAAAATCGGGCGCTTCGCTGCCAACTCGGCACGCACGAACGCCTCGACCTCATCGGGATTGTTAGTGCCAATACGCTGCACGAACTCAAGGCATGCTTGGTTGGCGCGTCCGTGTAGTGGCCCAGATAGCGCATTCATCGCTGAGGCGATAGAGGCATAGACAGTCGCTCGACCACTTGCCACAGCCTTTCCTGTGAAGGTTGAGAGATTACCACCGCCGTGGTCCAAATGTAGGATGAAGAAGAATCGTAGAACACGATTCATCTTCTCTGCTTTATCGCCAGTCATACCGAGCATGTGGACAAAATTCTCCACCAATCCCAACTCTGGCTTGCTAGGTTGCAGGTTCTCCTTCTTTCCACCTCGTAAGAGGAAAATTCGAGCCATCAATTCGGGCATGCGGGCGATGAGATTCATCGAATCAGTCCGAACATCACCCGTTGTGTCAGAAGCGCCCAGCGCCATGATTCCCATCGACAACCAATCCATCGGATGGCCGCTACCGGGAGTTAGTGATTCCAGCACTCGTAGCGCACCGGTTGGCATCTCCATCGCACGGTGCGCCAACTCGGTTCGGAATGCCTCGGACTCCTCTTCCGTCGGCAATCGCTTGTTCAGAAGGAGGTAGAATACATCCTCTTCCTCGAGGTCTGCAAGGTCCTCGACAGGATAGCCGACGTAATGCACACCTTCGATTGGATCGACGAAGGAGGTGCGGCAGGTTCCAACAGGAATTCCGCGCATTCCGGAGTCGAGGTTTGACTCGGTTATCGTAAACAGTGAATCGTCCTCAGTCATCCCATCGGCCACCAACCGTCCTTCCTTGACAGGGAACCCGTCATAATCTCTGCGTCCATAGGGGTGAGGGAGCGTGAGCCGATGAATCCAGCCGAACCCCTGCCTCACGATTCGAGATTGATGGATTGGAGTGATCTCGATGAAACTCAGCAAGCCCAATTCATCGAGGGTTGCACCCTCTTCGATGAAGGTAAGTTCTGGCACGCACACGAGTCGTGGGAAGACCTATGGAAATCTCTGAAACCGTTGGATAGGTCGGTTGAAACAAACGCAATTCAAGGCATCATTCAATGCGCAGCTCTGCTGTATAATTACGAGAAACGAAAGGTACGTGGAGTGGTCAATATGGCCTCAAAAATTCTCGGCAGACTGTCAGGCATCGAACACGGCATTTGGGGGATTGACGTCGCTGAGTTGCGCGTCGCACTGATTCCTTTCATTCGCGACGCGGCCGAGGACGAACCACAGTGGGATCTGAAGACGACTACGGTTCGTCTCGACTTGCCGTGATTCGCTCTAAATGCTGCGTTTTGCTACGATTTCAGGTCGCAACGGTCTTATCGCGTGTGCATTGCCACGAGCCCATGACAGGGTGGCGTGATGCTCTTGAGAATCTCGACGCAGACCACCGTCTGATGCTTGAGGGTGGCTCGCTCAGTCAGCTCTTCCTACGTTATCCGCTGACTGTTTGTCATCCACTATTCGTCGGCGTCGTCTATGGCATTTTGGCTAGTATGACGCTGATTATGCCATTCGCCTACGCCGGATGGTCTGAATCGATACCATGGGAAGAAACACTGAACGAATGGGCAGTGATTAGTCTCATCTTCACTACTATGACTGCAAGCCTAGGTGGATTCTCTCTGCTGATCTCAGGAT
>CAXGBP010000079.1:0-4877 GCA_964007685.1 uncultured Candidatus Poseidoniales archaeon
GCAGCAGAAGAGCTCTCAACTCGTGGAATCGATGCAACAGTTGTAGACATGCACACATTGAAACCACTAGATACAGATCTTCTCGATCGTTTAGCCACCGAATGCTCTGGCATAGTCACAGTGGAAGATCATTCGGTGATTGCAGGATTGGGCTCAGCAGTAGCCGAACATCTCTCACAGACTAATCCAACAAAAATCAAAATGTTAGGGGTTCAGGACCGCTTCGGCGAGAGCGGCGGTAGTGAGGAATTGTTGGAAATGGTGGGACTTACCAGCGAAGCGATCATCGCCGCGAGTGAATCATTAGTCTGAGAACGAACTTTCCGACCACATCACGGCGTTTGATTCAAGAACGGCTCATCACGCGAGGCCATCGTGGCACCACTAGATGAAGTCAAGAGACTCCTAGATGGGACTGTTGATCCGGATGCTTTGGAAGCAAATCCAGAACTCTACGATATGGCTGAAACAATCTATGGTAGGGATACACTCGAACATCTCGGAGTCGAGGCCCCTGAAAGGCCAAGCGATTCAATTTTCCAACCGAATGGAGATTCAAAGCATGAGGTTGAAATGCCTCTACCGAATTTACCCACCTCTCCTAGTTCTGAAGTTGTTGAGGGTAAGCGTTCATGGATTATTTTCTCGCTTACATTCATCCTTTTTGCATTGTTAACGGTGAATTTCGTCGTGGGTTTTGGTTCGGTAGTGCCGCTTTGCGACTCCCCAGATTCCGAAACGCCCTGTGAGGATAAATTGACTCTCACATCAATTGCTGATTACGAATCTCCTGATTCATGGACGGAGACCATGTCAATCAATACAGCAGACGGAGTTCTCACCGTTCTAAGCACAGCCTTGATGGCCTACAGCCTCAGGAAGAAATGAAACTCAATACATCCGAGCCAAATGCTGGCGTCGTGTTGTCATTCGCCCTGTGACGGCGCATGGACGAGGTTCGGCGAATGGTTCGATACAATCACCTAGGAATGTGAGGCCTGATGCACGCTCGAGAATCTCTGCATCTGAATCATTTCCATCAAAAGCGAATTCGTAGACCTTGCCATCCTCGAGAGCGCTATTGAGTTGCCAACCGTCATCAGTCTGAGTTATGCCTGGGAATGGAATTACGAATTGAGACATGTGAGCTGTAGAACGGACACGTAATTCGTTTTCAGTTCTAGTCAAAGCATCAGTAACGACATTAATCAATTCATCCGAATCGTGGAATTCCTTGCCACCAGTACGCATACTCATTACGAACTTGCCTGATTTGATATCACGGGGCCCTAGTTCGAGTCGCAATGGAACACCCTTGATCTCCCAATCATAGTGCTTCGCACCGGGCCGAATATCTCGATTATCGACCTTGACTCGGAATCCGGCCGCCTTCAATTGGGCTGCCATCTTCTCGATAGTAGGGATAACGGTCTGATCCAAATGTGCTGCGACAGGCATTAGGACAACTTGAATGGGTGCGATCTTTGGTGGGAAAATGAGCCCCGCATCATCCCCATGCATGCCGATAACTGCACCCAACATTCGCTCCGACATTCCGAAGGTGGTCTGGTGGCAAAATTGGGTTTGACCATTAGTATCTTCATACTTCAAATCGAATGCCTTAGCCCACTGATCTTTGTAATGGTGGTAAGTAGCCACTTGCAAAGTGCGCCCATTAGGCATTACGACATCTACTGCAGTCGAATACCAAGCGCCAGGGAAAGTATCCCAAACTGGGCGCTTGGAAACAATGGCCGGGAAGCACAAATCATGCAATAGATTCTGAACAATCTCTGCATCTTGAGCAATCTGTGCATCAGCCCCAGCCTGATCCTTATGAGCGGTATGAGCTTCAAAGAAATGTATCTCTCGAACACGAATGAACGAACGTGTTTGTTTGGTCTCATAACGGAAGGTGTTGACGATTTGGAAAGTTTTCAGCGGAAGGTCGCCGTGTGAGCGAACCCAAAGCGGGAACATTGTGTACATCGGAGTCTCGCTGGTAGGTCGCAAAAACATAGGCACATCAAGTTCGTTATCGCCAGCGTGTTTGACCCAGTACACCTCTTTCTTGAAACCCCCTTCTTCCTCATCCAAACGAAGTACAGAAGGATCAACGCCCTCTTCCCGCGCTTTCTTCAACAAGGAAACTAACCGGTTTTCCTTGTCCAAAAGGTCCTCGGGGACCAACAATGGGAAGTTGTACTCCTCGTGGTCGGTTCTATCCATCTCTGCGCGCGTGAGTGCGTCAATCAAGGTCATGGCCTTCCAGCCATAGGGCTTCCAGACGTCCATGCCCTTGATTGGGTACCTCTTGTCGACAAGGTCGGCAATCTCAACGATCGCTGGGTACCAAGCGTTGAAATCATCCTTCGAAGGGATGCCACGCTTGGCCTTGTCATGCTTCGCCATGAGACTCGTCGCCTGCGAGCGTCGCTTGAATGTGACGCTGTGAGCGGCTTCATTAGCCCTTGATGAGACCGTTGATGGCCTCACACAGTGCACGGTCATCAGAGACTTCGTCGACCGTACCATCAGCATGGACGACTCGAGCACGAATCTCGTCTGGATCATTCATCTCTTCCATGATATTGGCAATCACTGCGTTGACGCCGTAGCGCTCTATCTGGGCGCTCGCACGTTCGATTAGTGTAGCAGGTGTGACATCGGATTCAAGTTTGAATCCGATACGGGTTGCACCTTCTACAAGGGAAGCGAGTTCAGCTATATGTTTAGGGCCGGGAGTCAGGTCAAGTGACCAATTATCAACTCCACTAGACTTCTTGCCTTCTTCTGCCTCTGTGTAGTAATCAAGGACGGCTGCAGCGTGAATCCAGACGTTAGGCTGAGCATCATTGGCAACTTGTTGGCACACTCTGAGCATTCCGTCAGGCGTTCCATCACGACGGACGTCTGGCAATTCAAAGGATGGATCAGCAGAGGTTTTACCAGCTATACAGATGACATTATGTCCCATTCGATGGAGATATTCTGCAATTAACCACCCAGTTCTTCCAGACGAAGCATTCTGAATTGCACGAACCGCATCAATAGGCGCTCGGTTTGCTCCAAGCGTAATTGCTACCGTTTTCGAGGAGTCAGAAGTATTAGCTAAATGACATACTGCCGCTACGATTTCAACAGGGTCGGGCTGCTTCCTCTTGCCTTCCTCAACTTCGTCGACCAATACTGAACTTCCCTCTGCTGCTAAGGCATCAAGAAGTTCCTGAGTCACAGGGTCATCGAATAGATCTTGATGCATTGAGGGAACGAAGCACATCCGGGCACCTCTCCCACGTGCCGCAGAAAGGGCCATCATCAGGGGTGAGTCCATGATTCCATGGATATGCTTCGAAATCGTATTACGAGTAGCTGGAGCGATGAGTATTATGTCGTGTCCATCCAATTGTGCCATTTCTGGAGACCAACCTTGGTGCACTTCCACATCAGATGCCCATGCAACAGCCAGTGGTGTGACTACCTTAGTCGCCTCAGAACTCATTACTACAGTCAACTCAGCCTGATGTCTGCGTAATTCCCTCGCTAGCCGGATAGATTCAACTGCTGCAATCCCACCAGTGATAGCCAGCAATACACGCTTTCCAGCCAATGCATCGCTGTGAACAGCAACACCGGTGTCCTTGGTCACGATTTATCCAAACGGCTGTTGTTCAAGAGTGCGTCGCCGACCGACTGAGTGATGTAGGCGAGGTGATTGGAGAGAGTGTGGAGCCAAACCAGTTGGCAGCGATTCATCGCCATCTCTTCATCTTCGGCCTCTTGGATATCGGGATTTTCATCTTGATAATGGTTACAATAGGAAATCTCGGAAACACACTATTTGATGGATTTGCCCTCGGCATAGCTGGGCTAATTGTGCTATACGCACTCGTCACCGCCTTTGGATTTCGACAAAAAAAACCCAATTTAGACCAGAAATACTCGCACATGCTTCGTTTATTGGCAATGTTCTTCATGACGGTTGGTGCAGTTCAGGGATTGTTGTCTATCGCATCAAATCAAATGATATTACTCATTCAATCTGGACTTTTGCTACTACTTGGAAGGGCGACAAATCGACGTATCAAGACACTTCGTCATCCCATGTTCGTCCAATGGTTTTCCCAAGGGTCCGGATCATCATCTGAACTCGCTGACGAAGAAGTCTATGCTTCCTGCCCACATTGTAGTAGTTTACTCGCTGTAATCCCTGCGAGATTGTCAATTGAAGACCGCTGTCCAAATTGCGAAGGATTCCTGATTACCAGTCATGAAGAGGAATAATCAGTACCGCTCAAGGGCAGTTGCGATGCCCATTCCGCCACCGATGCACATGGTCGCAATAGCCTTCTGGCCGCCGGTTCGCTGTAAGAGTGAAGCAGCTTTGCAAGTGATTCGTGCACCAGAAGCGCCAAGCGGATGACCAATCGAGATTGCTCCTCCATCGAAATTCACCTTTGACGCATCTATTCCAAGTTCATCGATGCAAGCTAATCCTTGGGATGAGAAGGCTTCGTTCAACTCGAAAACATCGATGTCTTCTATTGACCATCCTGCTCGTTCAAGACATAGCCTAGTCGAAGCAATAGGCCCTAATCCCATGTAATCTGGCGGGCATCCAGTAACCGCAGCCGAGACTATGGTTGCGATTGGTTGTAAGCCGTGGGAAAGTGCAAATTCTTCACTGCAAATAATCGAGAAAACAACCCCATCAGTGAGTGGGGAGGATGTAGCGGCAGTAACTGAACCGTCTTCTTTGAATACCGGGCGGAGACCCGCCATCGATTCTAGGTTGGTTGAAGCCCTGATACAGCCATCCTCACCTATCGAATCGCCACCATGAACAATCTCACACAACTCACTATCGAAGTGACCTG
>CAXGBP010000080.1:0-4866 GCA_964007685.1 uncultured Candidatus Poseidoniales archaeon
CGGCCGACTCAGAAATTCCCGAGCGCTGGCAGGAAGATTTTGAGATTGCCACAAGCATGTTCAATGAATCAGGAGTATCTTACAGGTCTGCTTGAACTCTGTTCCTCTGAGTTCCGTAATCAGTCTGAAAGCATCGTCCAGAGTTCTTCTAGATCGGCATTCAATTCATCGATACTACCGTCATTGACGAGAATCATATCAGCGAGGTCAGCCGTTGCATCAAGGGCTTGGCCGGCCTCGTCTTTGGCGACTGCTTCCGACTGCTCCTGAGCGAAGAAAGTCTCGCGGTCGAGCGCATCGCCAGAGCGCGCGCGCTCCTGTGCGCGCTTCCAACGCGCTTCCATCCCAGCGCGCACCTCGATCAGAACAAAATCTTCGCGCGAGCGAAGTGCCTCGACCTCGCCGGGCGTGCGAATAGAGTCAATCACAGCATCAGCCCCGGCAAGTCGTTCCAACAACATCTCAGCAAGAATTCCTGCCCCGCCCATGCGGCGCAGCTCGCGCCCACCCTCGATTAAAGCACTACGAGACTCGGCAACCCCTTGCTCACGCAGGTGGGCTCGTATCGAATCCGAACATGATTCACTAAGCATCCCTTTGCTGACAAACCACGCCACCAGCGTGGATTTACCGGAGGCGTTACGGCCGGTCAGCCCGATGAGCATCGCCTCGTCCGTGGGCAGCGCGTCCATATCGCTTTCTGAACGGGTTCTAACTCCAATAGCGGCGTGTTCTGGCATATTGCAGCTCGGCGTTGTGGATGGCTCGAAGCAACTTGACTCGGTTACCTCGGGTATGACCTCGCAAGAGCCTAGTTGCAGTTTCCTCACCCACACCTCTGCCCATCAGGGCCAGCACAGCATCGTGACCATGGGTTCGGATGAGTTCAGCATTCTTTTTCATGCGTGTGCGCTCTTTTGGGTCTTCACTGGCAATCCAGCCAGCGAGCATAGATTCCATGCGTTCTGGCGCGCACGCTCGCATCGTGCCGCTGCACTTTGGGCACGGCTCGATGCGGTCCTCCATTCTCCCGACGCGTTTGCGCGTCTTTTCTTGACAATTGAGACAGATTAGTACTGCTCGCTCTGCTACAAGTCGTGTTTCCAAGCGCTCGCGAAGTTGTGCGTCTGACCAGGCAGGGAGAAGCAGATCGCGCTCGGACTTTGGTGAGAGGCCGAGCGGCCCGCTGGCTGTGTGGATGACTTCGACCTTGCCTGATTGAATTTCGCGGATGAGATCCATCGTGCCTTCGATGTCCATCCGCTCATGGAAGAGTTTTGACAGCGCTTCCTCGACCACTGGCGTTCCTCGGTAGCGCTGCATCAGACCCTGCAGATTTACGCGCCGAGGGTCGACTGCCTTCTCCAGAACACCCATTTTTCGGGCGACTTGGACGATACGCCAGCGTAAGGCACGACCGTTTGGGATGGTCATGCGTAGAATGGCTTCGAGGGCTTCTGGAGAGGTCTCAGTGAGCCATTCGATGACGTGGCCAACTGTGGTTCCCGGAACTTGAAAGGCGATGCGATAGGGGTCAATCAGTGTCGTTCCCATCTTGCCTTCACGCATCGATCCCATGGCCTGTATGAAATGCGCAAGGGTCTCGTTGATTCTGCTTCCTCGGCAGGTATTCAACACGATTGCTTTCTCTCGCATCTCAACGGTCAGTGTGGTGTCGGTAGGTAGGTATTCTGTAGCGTCGAGATGCTGAGCAACTGCGTTGAGCAGGTCTGTTCGTGCTTCGTTTGAAAGAGGGTATTCATCGTAGTCGAGGTCTTTGGATTCTGCCTCCAAAGCACCGATTGCAACCGCAGCACTGCGCCGTAATCTCCCGACTTCCAGAGCCACCTCGATCGGCACAGGCGGCAGTTCTCCAGACCACACCGGTGCCTCTCCAGTATCCTTGACCGGAGCGACGAGCAACTCATTCTGCTCAGGATCTGCGTCGACTATCATCCAGGTTCGGCCGGCCATAACGAATCTTCGCGGCCGGCCGGCGTCGTCTTGCCCGGTGTTCGAGAGTGAGAGGACGAAGGCCTCGTCGACTGAGCCTAGAGAGCGGCGCGTGACTGCGTCCCTGACTCGGTAGGAGATTTCGTCAGGAATCATCGAGATGTGGTCGGTGCGGTTTCGACCGAGTTTACCCGCGGGTGAGAACCAACCTTCGGTGAGGGTTTCTGGGAGGTGCGGTACCAAGGCTCGACGCCATCTTGATTTATCTCCGTCGGAGTGTTTCTCATCCCATGGCGGGCGTTTTTCAGGAACTAGATCTGCTGGTCTCGCGTCTATATTTGCCTTCTTTGCTAGGCCTTCCCAGAGTTTGGCATGCCAAAGTGTGACCTCGGATTGGTGAGGTTTGTCGATTAGTCTGATCAACCAACGATCATCGAGAATTCGTAACACTGCGAGGGTATCTTCTTCCTTCCAATTTGGAAAAATGGTCGACCGATTGAGCAATTCTGTTGCTTGGGATAGTGGTACGACACTTCTCTCGGCGGCCATCTGAAGGAATTGATTGGCGGCGACGATGGCTGGCTCATATCTCCACTCGACTCCCTCGAGTTCTCCGGCCATCGCTCGTCGGGCGATTACTGCGCACTCAGCGATGTCGTCGATTTCCCAGGCTAGGACATCGCCGCGTCCGGTTCCGCCGAGGTGATGCTCGGCGCGGCCGACGCGCTGCAGCATTCTATCGACTGCGCGTGGACTGTTCAATTGGTGGACGCGCCGAATAGCACCGATATCGATGCCAAGCTCGAGGCTTGAGGTGCAGATTAGACCGTGTAACTTCCCAGCGCGTAGAGCCTCTTCCATTTCTCGGCGAGTTTCGGCAGCTAGGCTACCGTGATGGACTCCAACCTCGATTTCTGGCACGATGGCAGAGAGGCGCTGTGCCACGGTTTCAGCAGCCGAGCGTGAATTGACGAAGACCAGCGATGGCGGGTCTTCGATTAGGGTGTGGGCGAGGTGTCTGAAGGCGGCAATCGACTTCGGCGAAATACTCCATTCGCCCGCCAATAACTCGTCCTCAGGTGTTGGCGTCTCGCGATGTACGGTCACTTTCGTGGTTCGGGGCGCTGGGCCAAAGATTGGCTCTGCATCGGCCGACATCCATCGTGCGACCTCGGCAGGGTTGCCGACGGTCGCTGATAATCCAATTCGTTGAAATCTGCCTCGGGCGTTTTCCAGACCGGAAATTCTCTCAAGTCCGATTAGCAGTTGTGCTCCACGCTCGCTGGCCGCCATGTCGTGAACCTCATCGAGAACCACCGCCTTTACACCGGCCAAGTGCTGACGCAATCGACTCCCGAGTAGCATAATTTGCGCAGTTTCGGGAGTCGTTACCAGCAGATTAGGGGGTTTTTTTGACTGCTTTGTCCGCTCTTTCTGGCTTGTATCACCATGGCGCAGTCCAACACTTAGCCCCAATGGCTCGAGCAACTGCGCCAACCTGCGATCAATATCGCGATTCAATGCACGTAGCGGAGTGATGTAGAGAATCGACAATCCATCCCATTCCTCCGCAAGCGCCCTCGAGGCGAGCGGTAAAACCGCCGCCTCGGTTTTCCCACTGCCCGTTGGTGCGACTAGAATTCTATCTTTTCCAGCAACCAAATCAGCTGTCGCAGCGTCCTGAATAGGAGTCAAATCCCACCCACGCTCATCGACCAATTCCCGCACGCGTGGGTGCAGCAAATCGAGGGCTCCGGAATCGCCCCCAGCGGTGGACATCGACCAAGTCGCCAAGTCCACCCAACATGAACCAATGGGTCAGTCATCAAGACCCCTCGACATCGAGTATCCAAGCAAGCAATTTCTCGTAATCATTCACTTATTCGGAGATGAGCCCATTGAACGTCACGCGATAAGGGACATATCTCAGGAGCGTGACCCAAGCCGCGATGGCAGGTCCCCTCAAGCGACTAAATTCCGCTCTTGGGCGTTGGTGGGCAGGTCACAAAGACAACCATTTCCGTATCGTTTCATGGGTGACCATACTCTCGATGGCTGCGACCATCTGGGGTATTCTATTCCTTTTCATTCTCGATGGTACAACCGATCCTACGAAGGCCGAATGGGTCCCATGGAGCTGGGCTGGATTGATTTTCGGCGGTTTGATTGCATTCTGGATGGTTCCAGAATTCTTCGTTTACATGGGTCAGAAGGCGACTCTTGATGAAATTCTGCTGATGGATAATCGGCCTGAGATTCTGCGCCGACGCAAGGAGGCGGAAAACGCAGCTGATATGCTCGGCCCGGGATATCAGGCGCAGTTAGTGCGCCTGTACAACGAGATGGGTATCAAGGTCAGCGCCCGCTTCAGGCATATTCGACCGGCGGGTGCTTCGGCAGAGGCTGGCCAGTCCGAGGCTTCAGATGGTGACTTCGCTGAGCCGTGGGACGGGATTAATGTCGACTCGGATGTAAACGGAGTTCAGTCGTATCTCTCGGTTTGGTGGAATACTGGTGATTCCCGTCTCTCTAGGCAATTACCAGGTGCCAAGTTATTGCGACAGGCCGAAACCAACCGAGCAGTGCTTGGAATCAGCGGATTTAGCGCTGCAATGTTACTCTACAATATGGTCTCCGGCCTCGCCACACAGGGTGGTGGTGCCCGCGAATATACAGTCGATCTCACACTGATGCTCGCTCGCGACGATTCGGTTTACGCCGCTGCGCCCCACTTTGACGGCGTTGGAATCCTTCTCGCAACCACCTCCCTCATTTTGCTATACCTCACGACGCCGGCCGGCGTCAGTATCTCTTCAGGGAGTCGACGCAGCAAATCAGCGAATGATTCCTCGGGATCTGAGGAGGAATGAGTTTGGATCTTCACGTTCTGAAACGTGAGGCGAGCCTCGCAAT
>CAXGBP010000081.1:0-4815 GCA_964007685.1 uncultured Candidatus Poseidoniales archaeon
CTTTCAATACATTACCTGAGAGTATCCCAACGACGCGCTCATCCGGGCCAATAACACCCTCTCCAACAAGACGGTGAATACCCGCAACAGTGGCGCAGCTAGCCGGTTCTGCGCCGATTCCAGCAGCGTCGACAAGTGCCTTTGCGTCCATTATCTGGTCGTCTGTCACCTCGGTAACGACTCCATTCAGGGCCTCGATGCCTCGCATTGATTTACGCCATGAAACCGGATTTCCAATCTTGATGGCGGTGGCGATTGTATCGGCCTTGACAGGTTTGACATCCTCGTCACCGAGCCATGCCGTATACAGCGGATTGGCACCGGTTGCCTGAACAACAGCCAATCGTGGCAGCCGGTCAATTATGCCAAGTTCCAGTAGTTCGAGTAAGCCCTTTGAGATGGCAGTATTGTTGCCGAGGTTGCCGCCGGGGAGCACTATCCAGTCTGGAACTTGCCAGTCCAAATCCTGCATTATCTCGAATCCTATTGCCTTCTGACCCTCGATGCGGAACGGGTTGATTGAGTTCACTAGATAGATTCCCTCGCTCGCGCAAACATCCTGAACAAGCGCCATCGCGTCATCGAAATCACCCTCGATTTGAATTGTCTTAGCGCCATAAGCGAGCGCCTGACTTAGCTTCCCGAAAGCAATCTTTCCTTCAGGAATAAAAACGATGGCGTCCAAGCCCGAAATCGCTGCATAGGAAGCCATCGAAGCCGAGGTATTACCTGTTGATGCGCAAGCAACAGCACTCATTCCAAGGCGTTTTGCAACGGTGATTGCAGTGGTCATTCCGCGGTCTTTGAAGGACCCTGTTGGATTCTCACCCTCGTGCTTGAGCCACAGATCTTCGACTCCTACTTCACGCCCCACCGCACTCGCATCGTACAACTGGGTCGAACCCTCTCCACGGGCCACCGCCACCTCCTTGAGGACTTCATCGGGTAGCGGGAGGATGAGTTCGCGGAAGCGCCAGACTCCCGAACGGTCGAGAGGTGCTTTGGAGGCGAGGCGCGCATCGAGCACCTCTCGGGTCAAATTGCACGTGGACAAGTCGTGGATTACGTCAAGCGTTCCGGAGCAATCGCAACGGTATCGTGGGTCAAGCCCAGGGTAAGTGGCATCACACCTAACGCATGCCAGATGCCATGCAACCTCCCTACCCATCGTGGAGTCGAGTATGACGGCTTGATTTGAAACCCATCGAGCCGGATTCACCGATGCAGACATAGCGAATTGGCCCGACGCAATGGTGTGAATGAGCGCAGGCGTAGGCTATTGGTCGTCAAGGCGGCGATGAGCGTCTATGGCGGCGCAGCACGCGATTTGCTGCGAAATCTTCCGGCTATTGCTGAGCAATTCGAGGTTCGATTCCTTTGCCTAAACCTACGCGACTCTCAGCGCGCTCTAATCGAATCAATAGGCGTCGAAGTCCTTTGTCCAGAGCAACAGTGGGAGGCTGAAGGAGGCCTGTGGAACGAGATCGTTGCGGGACAGGAACGTAGCGCTGCGGCTGCATGGCGAGCATTTGCTCCGGCTGCTGAGGCAATCGAGTGGGCCGATGCGATTCATCTGACCGGCGGGAATGGTTCGATGGAATTCCCAGCTCTAGTTCCTGCCGACAAGCCAATGCACTTGCATTTCCTTGAATCAAAACCAGGGATTCATGATGATATCAGCCACCTGAAGCCGGATGGTAGTGGTGGATGGCGCCCGCGCCTCTTGCACATTCTGCAAAGACGACAACGGGCACGAGTCGAGGCCTCATTCCGAGGGTTCGCCAACAATCCGAATTGGATAGTAAGTGCCAACTCCTCCTTCTCCGCCTCGAATCTCAAGCGTATCTACAATATTGATGGAGGAGTTCTACACCCCTCTGTTGACCTCTCAGAGTTCCCTCGCGAACCGAGTTTTGGAGAGACTGCTGCATTCGAAGCCGCAGGAGTTGGAGGGACTGGCACGTATGCTGTGACAATCGGTCGAATTTCGCGGTTCAAAGGAACTCACGAGACGGTCGAGCACCTTGCCGGAAGCGGCCTTGATCTTGTCGTCATCGGCGGGGGTTCCGACGATGACATCAATGCATTACAAGCCCATGGAGAACGGAACGGAGTCGGTGTACGAGTTCTCTCCGGACTTTCCTCAGAAGCCATGCGCGCCATCATGCGCAACGCCGCGGCAGTAGTCGGATTAGCTCATGGCGAGGCCTTCGGATTGACTCCTATCGAAGCGATGGCTCTGGGAGTTCCACCTATCTTCGTCGACGAGGGAGGCTACCGAGAAACTGTAGTCGACGGTAGCAATGGACGGCTCATTGAGCGGGGCGACCTCGACTCGTGGAAGGGTGCGCTCGCACAAGCAACCGACCCAGTAACTCGGAGCGCTTGGACAGAAGCTGGGCTGGCCCGCATCGAAGAGCTCGGTCTAACACCAGACAATCACGCACGCCGACTCGCACTGCGAATTGACTCACTGCTCTGAAGTGGGGCGCTGGTCATCGAATTCGTAGCCGAGGTTCTCTATTTCCCAAGCACATATCTCGGCTATTCGAGCGATTGACTCGTCATCATAAATCAACGAATAGTGATCCTTCGTTTTCCGCGTCCCCGACTTCGCACGAGGTAGGGATATCTCTGGAAGTCCCAATTCAGCCAATGCAGCGGTCAGGTCGATATCGAGATTCTCGTAGCGGACGAATCGGTCGACCGCTGCCTCTCCATCAATCGTGAAAATACCGTAATCACTCAGAATATCTGGAGGAGTCTCGCGGACAAAATCCGCGAAGTTAGTACCCTCTTTGAGTTGGTCTGCACCGGGGCGGTTCTTACGCCAGAAGTAGAGAGAAACCGCCCGATCCCATGGATTCCGCACAACACAGAACTTTCGGTAAGAATCGAATGACTGTGCCCCTATCCTCTCGCGAATCTCACTGGCAAGGGCATGGTTGTAATGCCTCACTACATTCTTCCCGAGTAAGCGCCGAACGATACCAGAAATTCCTTTCTCTTGGATGCGAACCTCAAAATTCTGAGGTCCGCGGTGACCGAGATCGCGCCGAATCTGCTCATCCACTTCGTCAATAGGAGTGATGATGTCATCAGGCCCACAGTGTTGAGCGAGCGCGATCTCGATGCTCGTACCCGCTGTCTTTCGGGTCTTGACGAATACGAACCTGTGCTGGTGAGAGACAATCATGTGGGGTTTGCGGTTTCGTGCTCGTCTGTTTAACCATGACTGGATGGAATGATAGCGAAGACTGGCTTCGATTCAAACAATGGCTTACACCGAGGTTGATCCAAAGGCCGCGGCTGCCATCCTTAAATCGGCCGGCTGCGCAGCACTTTCGGCCGTCGAAAGCATATCTGGAGGTTGGGCAAATTCGAATTATCTGCTGGAGCTTGAGGACGGTTCGCGTCTGGTGTTGAAGATCTGGGATGAACGCTCACCTAAGGAAGTCAATCGGCTCAATTCCCATCTCGAACTAATCGCCTCGCACGGGGTTCCTACACCAGTTCCTTTGCTGCTTGAAGGGGGGAGTAGAATGATGGAAGTCGACGGCCGGGCTTGGATGCTACTGCCCTTTGTTGATGCACCGTGGCTGGCCGGAGACCGTTCTTCAATGAAGCATCTTGGCGGGTTGATGGCTCGACTGCATTCGATTCCTGATGATGGGACTTTCATTTCAGAATATACGATGGGAACTGACGTTTGGCCGGAATTGTTTGAGAGAGCTGAGGCTGAGAATGCTTGGTCACCATTTTTGCGCGAGTTGGAGGTAGAATTGACACGGTTGCCAAAGGTATTGCCTGCAGGCTTACCACGTGGAATTATCCATGGTGATTTCTTTGAGGATAATGTTCTCGCGAGCGATGGAGAAGTGAAGGCTGTTCTCGATTTTGAGGATGTGTGCATCAATGTTCTCGCGATCGATTTGGTGGTGGCCTTCATCGGTTGTGGTTGGGAAGAAGGTGTGCCTGTTGAGGAGCGCTGGACTGCGCTGCTCGAGGGTTACGAATCCGTGCGTCAGTTGAGTGAAATTGAACGAGTGGCGCTACCTGAATTATACTACTACGCGACGCTTTCGGTTGCGGCTTGGCGGTATCGAAAATTCAGAATGGAAGTCACCGGGACTGAACACTCTGACCGCTACAAGTTGATGACTGAGAGATTGGATATTCCACTACCATTCTTAGGCTACCATCCGAGAGGTGAGTGAATTGGGAATCGTTCATTCAGTCAATGCAAATTCTGCTGGGGGGGTGCCAAAGCCACCGGTAGGAAAAGCACTCTTGCTGACCGGTGGAGTCGAGGGAGACAAGCAAAGGGATCTGAAATATCATGGCGGCCCAGCGCGGGCTGTCTGCTTGTTTTCCCTCGAGAAAATCGCTGCATTGCGGGCCGAAGGCCACCCGATTGATGTCGGAACAACTGGTGAGAATCTGACCATCGAAGGCCTCGATTGGGATTCGCTTGAGGATGGCCAGGAATACTCCGTTGGCGACGCAGTAATCGAATTACAAAAGCCAGCCCAACCATGCAAGATCATCGCCGACTCATTTTGCGAAGGAGATTCGGCGCGCATCGACGAGGCACGTCACACTGGATGGTCGCGTTGGTATGCTTCGGTCTCTGTCGAAGGCGAGGTCAAAGCCGGAGACACAATCACTCGCATCTGAGGATTGAAAACTACCTTGCAGCGCTTGCTATTGTTGGATGGTGCAGAGGACAGGATTCGAACCTGTGAAGCACTACGCACTGGGACCTCATCCCAGCCCCTTTGACCACTCGGGTACCCCTGCTTGGGAACTGGGCGA
>CAXGBP010000082.1:0-4630 GCA_964007685.1 uncultured Candidatus Poseidoniales archaeon
AATTGCTCGGTGGCGCCGATGAAAATTTAGATTTGGATGACCTTGGCGATTTGGCTGATGATCTCGAAAATTTGGCCGGCGAACTCGACGAGGACAATGATATCGATACTTCCTTCCTCGACGATATGCTCTGATTCCACCAGCATCGGATTGAAGCCCTCTTTGCCAATCGAGGTCCATGACCGGCGACCCAGCCTCTGAGGTATTCACCACCCTCGGTTGGGACGGTGGCGAGCGTCTGATGGCGCCAGACCTACACTTTGCCCGCCTGCACCGTCACGCTCACAGACTGGGTATCACGCTGCCCGAGGGCATCGAGGGCAGAATATTCGATGCACTGGCTGAGGCCGAAATTCCGGGTGAGCCTACGGTTGGCCCCAATCAAGCTCCTTTCCTCGTCATGATTGGAATATCTCAGAGTGGAGAGGTCAACATCGTGCCTCGATTGAACACACCTTGGCCGGCACGAATGAGTGCTATCAGCCTCGCTGCACCAACATGGTCTGGTGAGGTTCGCGGCACTAAACACGGGGATTGGCAGCCTTACATCGACGCGCGCAAGGCTGCAGTTGCACACGGAGCCGACATGGCGCTGCTTTTCGACGATGATTGCCTCGTCGATGGTGATCGCTGTATGCCTGTTCTACTCGACGCTGACGGCGTCGCTTACCATCCTAAGCCAAGCCAAGGGGCTCTAGATTCGATCACTCTCGTTCAGATTAGAAAAGGAGTCGAGGCGGCTGGAATCCCCGTTCGGGAGGCGAGACTAACGCTGCCGTTGATTCTACGCGCCTCGGAGATGATAGTGCTAGGGAGTGGAATGGGTGTTCAAGCGCTAGCTAGCATAGATGGAAGAGTGATTGGCAAGGCCCGTGGCAGGCTCTTTGAGGTGGCGGATGCAGCTTGGGTTGAGCGACTTGAAAACGCTTGGCTGAGCCGTGATGAGGTGGGAGTTTGAAGGTCGTAACTCGTCAATTTGCGACGCCACAAAGCGATACTCTTCTGCGAATTTTGGCCCACAGGTCTCGCAACCAAGACGAACTCCTTCTGCACTCGGGGGGCCCGGTGACCGACCTCTCTGGGCACTCGATGCTACCTGCGTTAGATAGTCTGAGATTCCTGTTTTTCGAGCCGTGGGGAGTTGAGCACAGTGACGGCTCGGCCCTTGCTGGAGAGGTAATTTTGGGTTCTCCCCCCCCCCTAGTTTTGGTTCGCCAGCGGATGGTTGATGGCCGCTGGATAAGTGAGGAGGAGACTCGACCAGTGAGCCTCGATAAGGCACTGAGTGACATTTCTGAACATGAGGTGATTGTTCAGGCCTCCGAGGCTTCTTCAACGCCAGTCACGCCAGGTGGATTCGCTGGGCTGCTCGGCTATGACCTCGGTCGTTGGTCGAACTCGGTCCGACTTGCTCACACCCCCGCTCCCGGCACTTTACTGGGTGTGCTATGGCGCTGTGATGCTTGGTGGGTGGACGAGCGCGAGAGTGGAGAATTGCGATTGATTGCGCTCGAAGGGCATGATTGGCTGGATGATGAGTTACCCGTGCTTGCTCCTGTTGAGAGTCCAGGTAGACCCGAGTCGCTAGTCCCTGAGAGTGAGAGTGATTCTGAACACGCTCGCAAGGTCGAACAGATCCGCGACTCGATTCGCGGCGGTCATCTGTATCAGGTGAATTACGGCCGCCGCTGGCAATCAGAGATGCATGGTCAGCCGTGGGATGCTTTCCTGCGGATGACGCGATCGAATCCCGCTCCTTTCTCCTCTTGGATGAATGTCGCTGACCACGGTTGGGCGATCGCGTCGGCCTCACCTGAGAGATTACTCAGACTCGATTCGGGCCTCATTTCGACGCGACCAATCAAGGGCACGCGCGCGCGAGGAGCCAGTGATGCAGCCGACCTTGCGCTGCGTACCGAACTCGCCACCTCACCCAAGGAGATGGCCGAGCATCTGATGCTAGTCGACCTTGAACGCCATGATTTGTCCGCTGTCTGCGAGCCCGGCTCGGTGCATTGGATGGATTGCCGCATCGAGGCTCTAGCCAATGTTCAGCACCTCGTCTCAGGCGTCGGTGGTCAACTCAGTTCGGCGACCAGTGCAGGCGAGGCGCTCTCAGCCCTTTTCCCAGGAGGCTCAATCACAGGCTGCCCAAAGGTTGTGACAATGGCAGCAATCGACGAGTTGGAAAAAGCTCCTCGAAGCGCTTGGACTGGCTCGATAGGCCATCTCAATCAAAGTGCTGGTCAGGCCGATTGGAACATTCTAATCCGCACGATGGAGGCTCGCAGTGGTCCTGATAATTGGCATGCAACAGTTCAGGCAGGAGGCGGAGTGGTCATCGATTCCAGCCCCGCCGACGAGGTCGAGGAAGCCCGCTGGAAGGCAGCGGCGGTCACAGAAGCAACATGGGGCTTCCGAACTGGATTCAGCAGCGAAGAATTGCCTGAGCGCGAAGTCGGAATTCTGCCGATGCCAGAGGTCGAAGGTGTGCTCGGAAGAATCCGTCCTAGCGAATTCAAACCCGAGCAGGAGACGAACCAAGCCCACGTCCTGCTCGTCGACAATCTCGATTCATTCACCAACAATATCGCCGAGTCGCTCCACCGACTCGGCGCCAAAGTAACAATCGTCAAAGGCCGACCTGCCCAAGACACAAATCCAGAAGCCACGGTCGATGATTGGCTCACTACCCATCGCCCGACTCACATCATTCTCGGTCCAGGACCGTCTAGACCAGAGGCATCACCGCGAAGCATGGAACTGGCCCGCCGAGCCCTCGACGCGCGACTCAATCGAATCAACTCGAGCGAAGGAGACAATCCTGACTCGCCGATTCCTCTGCTCGGCTGGTGCCTCGGCCACCAAGCCCTCGGCCGAGCAGCAGGGTGGAATCTCATCGAATCCCCCCTCGGAGCCGTCCATGGTGTACCCTCAAAAATCCGCCACGACGGCTCCGCTCTCTACCAGAATACGCCCGAGGACGCCGTTTTAATGCGCTACAATTCCCTCGTCCTCGAACAGCCAGACTCCACTAAAATCGAAAATAAATTCCAATTGAAGGTGAATGCTTGGGACGCCTCAGGCTCTCTCGTCATGGGAATCACTCACCCGAGCCTGCCAATCGACGGAGTCCAGTTCCACCCAGAATCTGTCGGCAGCCCAGACGGCCAAGGACTCCTCAAATCATTCCTCAAGACTCAAGCAACACCTCGCACCTCCGGCGGCGCAACCAGTAAGCACGAGCAAGCCGAGCAACCGCAGCGTTGAAGGAGCAACGATGGGTGGCGTGAACGAACGACCATGCCAGTCTGTCGCATGTGCACTCAGAACTACCCGAACTCTCAGTTCGTCAGTGGTAATGGCCCTCGCTATCAGGTCTGTGTCCGTTGTGCCACAGAGAACGATATGCTCGCTGAAGGTGAAACCACTTCGCTTTACTCCGATGAGCTAGTCAAGTCCCGCTCGGCTCTCTTCGCTCGCCGCTACAGACCCTGGGCTTTCCTTGGTGCAGGATGGTTGCTTTTCCTAACCTTCGGCACCGGAATCGAGTTGTGGTCGAATATTCTGCTCGTCGTGCTCGTCCTTGGAACGCTTGCAACTCCAGTTCTTCACTTCCTCACTTCTACGAAGTTCCAGGCCGAGCTTGCCGCCCTGACTCCCTGAATTGTGTAAAATCCGTTTTTTCAGTCAATTTCGTTCCCGATCACACTCGGGAACTGTTGAAATAGACCAGCAGTGACTCGTAATTTAGAGGGAACGGTGGGTTCCCTATGAAAGCCCGTGAGATTGGATGCGTAAAGAGGAGGAGCAGACGAAATAATACAGCAGATCCACAATAACCGCAAATGGAGCGCAATACAGCGTTTTCATCGGTCGTGGACAGTATATTCAGTAGGCTCCCAATCAGCATCCTTCACTCCCGGACGAATCGTCTTGCGCGAGGATGAGCGCGAGCATTCGCTGGAAAGAGAGAACGGCGGGTTCTCTGAACTTATTTTTGGAAGTGAAAAAGAAATGAAAATACAGAAAACAAAGAATACGAGCATGCTGATTGCGCTGCTCCTAGTGTTGATGGCTGGTTCCGTCGGTGTACAAGCCGATGGATCCGATCCACTCGACCCCTCCGACGGAGGAGCCGATTGGGACGGAGACGGCCTGACAAACGCAGAGGAGACAGCCGAAGGCACGGACCCCACTAACCCAGACACCGATAACGACGGTCTGCCGGACGGTTGGGAAGTTGGATACGGACTAGATCCGAATTCCGCCAGTGACGCTAACGCGGACCCTGACGGTGACGGATTGACGAACTCTCAGGAGTACGCGTCTGGAACTAACCCCAACTCGGCTGACACCGATGGTGATGGGCAGAATGACGCCGATGATCCGTTCCCGAACGATCCTAACAACGGATCGATGTCGGATTCGGATGGCGACGGTATCCCTGATGCGTACGACCCAGATTTTGGTGACAACGGAGAAGGAACCGGCGACGGCGGAACTGATGGCGGTGGAGACTCCGAGCAAGAAGGCGAAGGTCAAGGCCAAGGTCAAGGCCAAGGTCAAGGCCAGGGTCAAGGCCAAGGTCAAGGCCAAGGTCAAGGCCAAGGTCAAGGCCAAGGTCAAG
>CAXGBP010000083.1:0-4587 GCA_964007685.1 uncultured Candidatus Poseidoniales archaeon
GGTCACCACCACTCGCAGAGCCCAGAATCACAATTCACCCACACCTCCGGACTGAAGGTGGTGTACTCATCGACCCCATACAATTCGAAGGGGCTCCTCATAGCCGCAATCGAATCCAACGACCCCGTCATCGTCTTCGAGCCCAAGCGCTGCTACCGCGGCCCCTTCTACGGCGACCCGCACAATGTCCCCACCTGGAAGGACCACCCCGAAGCGGAGGTTCCCGAGGCACATTACACAGTTCCCTTGGGCGAGGCAAGGTTGGCCATGGAGGGCAGCGATTGTACTGTCATTTCTTGGGGAGCGATGGTCCACGTTGCCGAGCAGGCCATCAATGACTGCGGCATCAGTTGCGACCTAATCGATTTACAAACGCTGGTTCCTTGGGACCGAGATGCAATCGTAAATTCAATCGAAAAGACGGGGCGATGTGTGATTGTTCACGAAGCCCCGAAGACGAGTGGATTCGGCGCTGAGATGGCTGCGAGTGTGCAGGAGCGATGCTTCTACCACCTCGAAGCCCCAATTAAGAGAGTCACGGGGTGGGATACACCATTCCCACACACAACTGAGTGGGATTACATGCCGAGTCCCGCAAGAATCGCTGACGCGATCAAGAAAATAATGGAGGAATGAAAATGACGAACCGAGTGTTCAAATTGCCAGATATCGGAGAAGGAGTTGTAGAAGGCGAGGTCGTGCAGTGGCATGTCTCGGTCGGCGATAAGGTCGCCGAGGACGATGCTTTGGTCGATGTGATGACCGATAAAGCGACCGTGACAATTCCTTCACCACACGATGGTGAAATTACTGCGCTGCATGGCGGAGTTGGCGATATGGTCGCTGTTGGCGCAGTTCTAGTTGAATTCGATGGTGACGGAGATTCTCCTGCTTCTGAGCCGGTCGAGAAGGCTGCGCCCGAGACCGCCCCTGCGCCGTCACCAGAACCTGCCGCAGCACCTGCTCCGGCGGCTGCAACCACACCAGTGGCACCACCGCCCGTGCCGGCAATCTCTGCACCTGCACCGCTTCCCTCTGTCTCTGCACCAGCGCCCAGCGCTGGTGGCAAGGCGCTGGCGAGTCCTGCTGTGCGCCGCCGTGCGCGCGAGGCAGGAATCGATCTGAGTGCGGTTCGCGGCAGTGGACCAGCCGGACGCATTCGCCACGCCGACCTAGACGCATTCATCGCCGCTGGCGGAATGGTCCAGGGCGCTGCACCAGTCGCATATTCGACACGCAGAACCGATGTTGAGGAAATCAAGGTTGTCGGCCTGCGCCGCAAAATTGCTGAAGCGATGACCCTCTCAAAGCGCCACATTCCGCACTTCTCCTACTTCGAGGAAATTGATGTAACAGAGTTGGAAGAATTGCGACAGACTCTCAATGCGACGCGCTCGCCAGAGCAGCCCAAACTCACCTATCTGCCGTTCATCATGCTCGCACTAGCCAAGCTCATGCCAAATCACCCCGAATGTAATGCACACTACGACGAGGCAAATGGTTTGGTTCGCCGTTATGGAGCCATCAACCTTGGAATCGCTACGCAGACCGAACGCGGACTCTTCGTCCCAGTCGTCAAACACGCTGAAGCGATGGATGTCTGGCAGGCCGCGGCAGAGATGCAGCGCGTCTCGGGAGCGGCCCGCAATGGTACCGCAACCCTCGATGACCTGACTGATTCAACCTTCACAATCACCAGCCTCGGCCGCGATGGTGGCCTCGGTGCGACGCCAATCATCAACCACCCAGAGGTCGCTATACTTGGCGTCCACAAGGCGCGCGAGATGCCCGTGGTGCACAAGGGCGAGATTGTCGTCCGCCGCATCATGAACGTCTCGAGTTCATTCGATCACCGAATCGTCGATGGAGCCAATGGAGCGGCTCTTGTGCAGTCTCTCAAGCGTATACTTGAGCACCCTGCAATGATCTTCATGTGAGGTGAAAGAATGGTTGACGCTCGTAAATGCAAGGTTCTCGTCGTTGGGGCTGGACCAGGTGGCTACGTCGCAGCAATTCGTAGCGCTCAGCTCGGATTGGACACTGTTATCGTCGAGGGAGACAAAGCGGGTGGCACCTGCCTGATTCGCGGATGTATCCCTAGCAAGGCGATTATTCACGCTGCTGAGCGCTTTGAGGCGTTGCGGCAACACGCCGGCGAAGGCGGTCACATGGGACTGTCTGTGGATGGCGAACCAGAAGTTGACATGGCCGCGCTTGTCGATTGGAAGGATGCTATCGTCACCCGACTCAACAAAGGCGTCGAGTCTCTGCTCAAGGGAGCGGGGGCTGACCTCGTGAAGGGTTGGGCAACTTTCACCGGTCCGAAGAAATGTACCGTTGAAACAAGTGACGGGGCGATCGAAATCGAGGCGGAGAACGTCATCATCGCCACCGGCTCTAGCCATATCGACCTTCCATTCATGCCTTGTGACGAGGAATTCATCCTCTCTTCCACCGGAGCCCTCGACCTACAGAATCTACCAAAGTCAGCAGCCATCGTTGGCGGCGGCTACATCGGCCTCGAACTCGGCTGCGCTCTGAGCAAACTCGGCACCGATGTAACGGTCGTCGAAGGAATGGATTCGATTCTCGGAATCATGGACAAAGAGATTCGGCGACCGCTCGAAATCTGGCTCAAGCGACACAAGGTCACAATCCACACCAACTCCCTAGCCCGTGGTACCAAAATCAAGGGCAAGGGAGCCAGTCGCAAGGCTCACCTGACCTTTGAGAAGGGTGGCGAAGAGCAGACCATCAAGGTCGACAAGGTGCTTGTAACCGTTGGACGCCGCCCCAATACCAAGGGATGGGGAATAGAGAATATGGGAGTGCGAATGGATACCGGCGGCCGCTTCATCCGAATCGATCGCCAGTGCCGTACCAACGTTCCCGGCGTCTATGCGATTGGAGATGTCGCCGGCGAGCCAATGCTCGCCCACAAGGCATCAGCACAGGGCGAGATGGTCGCAGAAATCCTCGCCGGCCACCACCGAGAATTCGACAAGGTGGCAATCCCAGCAATCGTCTTCACTGAGCCAGAAATCGTCTCTGTCGGCCTATCTCCCGACGAAGCAAAGGAGCGAGGAGAGCAAATAATCACCGGCAAGTTCCCGCTCGCCGCCAACGGACGTGCACTCACGCTCGAAGCGGAGAAGACTGGTGGATTCATCCGCGTCACTGCGCGTGAGTCCGACCACGTGATACTTGGAATCCAAGCCGTGGGAAGCCATGTGGCTGAACTCCACGGCGAATTCGTCCTTGCCCTCGAAATGGGGGCACTGCTCGAGGACATCGCAGACGTAGTACACGCTCACCCGACGATGACAGAGGCCTTCCATGAGGGAATCCTCAAGACCCTCGGCCACGCAATTCACGCAGCCTGAGGCGGAGAAGGAAACGAGGCAACAAAGATGCGACCGCTACGCATCCTTCTAGCAGGAATCGAACCGCACACAGCGGTCGACGAAGCGATGCGGATCATGCAACAACAGCGCATCAAGGACGAGATTCCCGACACGCTAATCCTCGTCCAACACCCAGAAGTCGTAACCCTTGGACCGAAGGCTAAGCGTGACGGAGCTTTGGAAGATCCAGCATTAGCGGATTACTCTACTACAATCGTCGACCGAGGGGGTGGAATGACCTACCACGGACCCGGCCAACTCGTTGGCTACCCAATCATCAAATGGCAACAGGACGAGCAATCCATTCGCAGTATCATCAACCGAATCGAGGACTGGGTTATGGCTGCTCTCGCAGATTGTGGAATCGAAGGATATCGTGACGAGAGAATGATGGGAGTCTGGCTTGAAGACCGCAAGATTTGCTCCATCGGTCTGGCCTTCAAACACTGGGTCAGCCGCCATGGATTAGCTATCAATTACAATACGAACGAGGGTCGCATCGAGGCATTGACCTGCTGTGGACTCGATGCGGGCTCGACCACTTCTCTCGCTGCAGTCGGTCACACTCATGACCTCGAAGGACGTCTACTCGACCGCGCTCGATTCGAAGAGGCGCTGTTGTTTCATGCGGAGGAATTTCTCGGACGCGTTCCGATGAAACCTGAGGATTGGACTCCGGGGTTGGTTGCCTGAGACCTGCGGGGAGCGAATTGTCTCACCACTGGTCACTCGACCCCGACACCACTTTTCTGAACCACGGTTCCTTCGGCGCAACGCCTGTCGTAGTACTCGAAGAGCAATCGAGGATCCGTGCGCAGATGGAAGCGGATCCGGTTCGGTTTTTCGAACGTGATGCTGTCGAAATGATGGCTGGAGCGGTCGGATCTCTTTCGGAATTTCTCAACGCTGACCAAGATGGAATGACTTTCTGTCACAATGCTACTGGCGGAATAAACACCGTGCTGCGCAGCCTTGTGCTAAATTCCGGTGACGAGATTATTGTCCCCGACCATGCTTACCAAGCATGTTGGAATGCGATTGAATTCGTTGCTCGACGCTGGAAGGCGAAGGTAGTCGTCGTCGAACTGCCATTCAGATGTGAGTCTGAGGATGATATCATCGAGCCACTACTCGCTGCGATTACCCCTCGCACAGTTCTGGCAATGATTGACACCGTGTCGAG
>CAXGBP010000084.1:0-4545 GCA_964007685.1 uncultured Candidatus Poseidoniales archaeon
GCAAACAGGCCAGTGGTCTCGTTGGTCAAATGATTGATGCGTCACCACTCCCTGTCTTCGGCTTGGAAAATTGAATTTCTTTGCTGGTCTGACGTCCTGATGGATTCAAGACGAGCCGATGATTCGCAGGGTCGTGGCGATAGTCCGATTCTTCCGAGGCGCTCTGCTTCTCGGGGTTGCTGAAACTGAGGTTGACGAACCCCTTGTCGAAGTTGCGAAGAAGGCCGGTGTAGACATCCCGGTCAATTGCACCTCAGGAAATTGTGGCACCTGCCTCGTGCGTCTGAAGGAGGGTGAAGTGGCCTACCCCGACCCATTACCACCCGGCCTCGATGAATTCTTGGTCGAGGATGGAGGGGTCCTCTCATGCTTCATGGAGGCGGTGGGAGCTTGTGATATCGATGTTATTCCGCCATTGTGATGTGAGAATATGGACCAACAGATGGCGCTGATTATTTTCATTGACATCCTCGGCATCGGAATCGCTGTCTGGTTTTTGGCAACTCGGCTAAAAGCAAAACTCTCAGAGGTCGAGGAGCGTAAGGCCAAGAGATGGAAGCGAGATGAATTTCTTGCTGCCGAAGTGGCAAGCGATGAGGAGGAGTGATCATGGAGAAAATCAACGTACGCGATAAATTCGGTTTGTTTTCGGACCACTGGACGCCTAAGGTAATTGCCGAAATGAATGATTACCAATTCAAATTAGTCAAAATAGAGGGTGAATTTGTCTGGCACGACCACCCTGAAACAGATGAGGTATTCATTGTCGTCGAAGGCAGCATGAAGATTGAATTCGAGGACCACACCATCGAGCTCGATGAGGGTGAAATGATCGTAGTCCCGAAAGGGGTGCGCCACAAGCCTGTTGCTGACTCGGAATGCAAGGTGATGCTAGTCGAGCCTCGCGGTGTCGTCAATACAGGCGAGGCTGAGAGCGAATTGACCGCTCCGAATGACGAATGGATCTAATCCGTGACTCACTCATTTACCGCTGCGGTCCATCGGTCGGCTTGCGGTACACCGACTACTTCGATATGACAGGCGAGAACTCCTTTTTGTCGATTGATTTCTGAGCGCAGTTCCATTAGGTCATTGATGCAGCATGGACAGTGCGCTCGAGTAGGTTGGATCCACAATTGCACGATGCCCGAGTCATCGACCTCGACACCCTTGAGCACGGCATCGTCAGTCAAGTCAAACCCATGAGGTTCCTTGCGTCCGCGTAGCAGTCGAGCGAGCCGGCGCTGCGCGGTCGCCTTGGTCCGAGACACGAGTCATCGTCACCGTCGTACCGCTTAGTGATGGCGCTAGAGACCGAGTGTTTCGGTCAGCCATGAGGCTGCAGTCTCGACGTCAGGAAGATCGGCAACCTCTGTCGGATATCGATGGTCGAGAGGTGTACCGGCGAGTTCCTCCGACCAGCCTCCGGTGGTCGACATCACAGCGACTGGTTTCTGGATTTGCCAAGCGAATGCGATCTCTGAAAGCGTGCCTGCTCCGCCTCTGACGGCGATGCAAGCATCGCCGGAACGAGCGACAAGCATGTTGCGGAATAGGCCGAGTGCGGTGGGAATTACCACGTCGACGTACTCATTGGCTGCATCGAATTCTGCCTGAGGAAGAATTCCAATCGTATCGCCTTCAGTATATTTCGGGCTCGTCCGCGCACCTCGACAAACCGCTGTCATTACTCCACCGAGCCCTCCACAAGCGACTCTGCAACCAAGGTCTACGATGGTACGCCCGAGTTCTTCGCAGAGCCTTTCAATCTCTGGATGCTCGGCCAAATCACTCGAGCCAAATACAGCTACGGTGGGTCTGCGTGTTGCCCCACTCACGAATCCCACTCCGTGAGCAGTCCCCATGAATCCCCCATTGTCAGGCATTCCATGCCTTCTGAGGTTCGAGCAAATGTGTCTTCGGTACCGATTGCCCCGGAGTCGTAGAGCACCTTCGGCTCTACCGCCATCGTTCCACCAATCGGAAGTTCTCGGTCGAAGCGTTCAGCGACGACAGGAGTCTCATCCAATTCGAGCCCGACCGAGTGACCTAAGAAAGCAGCCTGCGCGGGCGGCATTCCCATCAGATGCTCGGCATAACCCATCTCGGCAGCCTTGCCGCTGCCGACGCGCCAAGCCTCGGAGCAATCATCGCCCCGCCCGAGGCTAGCAACAACTGAATCACGAATCTCAGCCATATTTTCGAGTCGAGTCATCGACTCACCTTCCATCTCACCAGCGCAGAACATACGCGTACAGTCTGAGACATAGCCGCGGTGAAGATGTACCATGTCGACGATGACTGGCTCGCCAGCCACCACCTTTGAGTGGCCAGCACCCAAAGATGAAATTGGGCTGGCGCCGGTGCCACCAATCGCCGAATCGAAGTAGGATGGAATCGCACCGGAGTGACCAGCTGCGATTACAACGCGGTCGCAGTCCATCGGCCAGCGACGCATTCGGATGCGACCGCCAAAGCCGGCGGTACGGCTGACCTCGTCAGCGGCCGCCGCCATCTCTAATTCTGTGCGACCAACACCACCAACATCGCGTATCGCCTCGAACATCCGTCGATTAATCCGCCCGCTCTCACGATGCATCTCTAATTCCCAGGCGGATTTCGTCTCGCGCAACCCATACAGTAAGTGGGTGCAGTCAGACGTATCTCCCAAGGAGGACAAGCGCCCAGCAAAGAAGGCCCAACGATCGTGAGGAATCTTGCCAGCCAACATCGCAGGAGCACGTGTTGCACCAGTTGCGCGCAAGGCATCGGCCAAGCCACTCATACGAGGTTGAGCCACAACCGAGTCAGGAGCATCATCGCCACCAGACTCGAAACGAGCTCGGTCAAGAGACTTGCGAACCCAATGAACATTCGAAACTCCAGAACCCTCTGCGCCAACCAAAATCATCCCGTTCTGCCTTCCACCAGTCAACCAGTAGAGTTCGACGGGGTCATCGATTAGAGCGCTTTCAAGACCAGCCTTAGCCAGCGCTGAAGCCAAGCGATCCCGTCGCTCCTCGAGTTCGCTGACCGGAACCCGCCAGTCATCGCCATCAGGGCCGGTCAGGCGCTCCGCATCCCAAGCCATGAACGAGCCACTACGGCCCGGACACAAAGGCATTGGGGGAGGGAATGAGACAGAAGTTGGACCCCGACCCACATCCATCACCATCAAAAGACGCCTGCGGGTGGGCCGCATTGTGAACGGCGTTCTGTCGCTGGACGACATTCGCCTCAGTGGTAAGCGCGTACTGTATCGCGTTGACATCAATTCACCTCTTCATCCAGAAACCGGAGCCTTCCTTGACGATGGTAGACTTCGCGCCATTACCCCCACTCTATCGGCCCTCTCGGACGCCAAGGTAGTGATACTCGGACATCAGTCAAGGCCTGGTCGCTCCGACTTCACCGATCTCTCGGGTCACGCAGATAGAATATCGCGGATTCTCGGTCGCCCGATCAGATTCATCCCAGATGTCTGTGGCGAAATTGCAATCGATGCGATTCGTAGCATGAATGCCGGCGAAATCCTCTGTTTGGACAATGTCAGGATGCACGCCGAGGAGATATCTCTCAAGAAGGCTGGGCTCGAAGATTTGCGGCTATCACAGATAGTCAGCAATCTCGCCCCCGAATTTGATGCCTACGTCACCGATGCCTTCGGAGCAGCACACCGAAACTCACCAACTTTGACAGGCTTCGCTGACGATCTTCCTTGTATTGCTGGGCGCTTGATGGAGCGTGAGATCAGCGCCCTGCAGACAGCTGTTACAGCCCCACCACGACCTTACGTGGTGATTTTGGGTGGGGCAAAGGCCGACGACTCCTTCCGCGTCGCACAGAATCTCATTGAGCGAGGAGTCGTCGACACCATCGCATTCGTCGGTGTCGTGGGAAATATGGTCCTCTGGGCCAATGGTACCGACATCGGCGAGGGCAATAAGGAGTTCATTCGATTCACCCTCGGCGATGATTTCGACACCGCTTGGTCGATGGCGCAAGAACTCCTCCAGAACCATTCAGAATTGCTCTTCGTGCCCAGCGATGTTGCGGTGGAGGTAGATGGAGAGCGTGTGGCTATACAGGTTGATGAGCTTCCAGTACCCCATCCAATCTACGATATCGGCCTTCAGACTCTAATGCGATTACGACCGATCATGATGAATGCAGGATGTATCCTTTGGAATGGACCAGCCAGTTATTTCGAGAAGCCGGCATTCGCTTTCGGGACCATTGAGATTCTCAATATGTGCACCGAGACCGCTGCGATGACAATCGTTGGCGGCGGTCACACCAGCGCTCTTGTTAATTCACGCGGAGTTGGTGACAAAGTGACTCACAATAGCACTGGTGGAGGCGCATGTTTGCAGATGCTCTGCGGTGATAAGATGCCAGTAATAGAAGCCCTCGCGCACTCCGCAAAGAAGTTCTCTTGAGATCGAACTTGGAGGCGAGTGCTCGTCTCCTCGCGCTCGAAGTGGAGCCATTGGGGAGATTCGAACTCCCGGCCTCTTGATTACGAATCAAGTGCTCTACCAGCTA
>CAXGBP010000085.1:0-4499 GCA_964007685.1 uncultured Candidatus Poseidoniales archaeon
CGTGGGCGGTGAGATTCGTGGTCGCGACGGAAGGTGACATCGACATCTTCGAGGAAGCGGTTCATTCCCTTCCGCAGCGACATCGGACCGACTGCATTTCCGTGAGAGCCACCTTCACCATCAAAGACGAGAAGCGAATCGCTAACGATGTCGATGAAGTAGATGTCGTGATCGATGACCATCGCCGCCTTCTCATTACTTTCCATCGTGCGGCGGATTGCCTTCGCAGCCTCCATTCGAGCATTTGCATCGAGGTGAGCGCTCGGCTCATCTAGCAAGTAGAGGTCAGCTTCCTTTCCAAGACAAATCGCGATGCTGACCGCCTGCAACTCGCCACCAGAGAGTTTCTTAGCCCGCAATTCCAGCAATTGGTCGACCTGCAGCGGACGAATCACCTGAGTGTGGAACTCGCCGCTGCGCCACTTAGCACCGAGTTCCGTATCGAGCCAATCTTGTACGCTGCCATCGAAATCGGTTCTGACGTGTTGCGGCTTGTACGAGACGCTAGCTTCCATCGTGCACCAACCCTGATCGGGTTCCATCTCGCCTGCAATCATTCGAACCATTGTGGTCTTTCCAGTGGCGTTCGGTCCAACCACACCTACGACCTCAGCGCTTCGCACTTGGCCTTCGCCGGTTTTGAGATGGAAATCACCCAGAGTCTTCTCCATGTCGCCCCACGAAAGGATGGTCTGGCCTACTCCCTCACCTCGCACGCGCCCGCGCAGGAATTGAATCGGTTTGTCGCGGATCCGCACGTTTTCTTCGGGAAGGAATCCGTCGAGATAGGCGTTGATTGCGGTCCGTGTCGAGCGAGCTGGAGTGAATATTCCGAATGCTGCTCTCTCGCCATAAACGACGTGAAGCAAATCACAGAGCACATCGAGAATTGCCAAATCGTGCTCGACCACAAGTATTCGCTTACCGCGCTCAACCATTCCTTGGATGATGCCTACAACACGCATGCGCTCGTGAATGTCAAGGTAGGACGATGGCTCGTCGAAGAAGTAGACATCGGCTTCCTTGAGTAGAGTGGCAGCTATCGCCACTCGCTGCAATTCTCCTCCAGACAATTGACTCAGAGTCCTATCCAAAATGTGGTCGATGGCGAGTAGTTCAGCATATTCCTGCATTTCGCCGCGGTCATCGACGCGTTCCAGCAATTCGCGGGCTTTGCCTTCGAAGATTTTCGGGAGTTTGTCGATGTACTGTGGCTTCACAGCAATCTTCACACCTTCATCAGCGACCATCGTCAGATAATCGCGCAACTCTCCGCGAGGGAATGATTCGATGATTTCGGTCCAGTCGCGCGAGTTGATGGTCCAGTCTCCAAGATTTGGCCGCAGTGCGCCTGAGAGTAGATTGATTGCGGTCGACTTCCCCATCCCGTTCGGTCCGAGGATGCCCACGACTTGCTCCTCGCGAGGCGCGGGCAGACGGAACAAGCGGAATCCATTCTCACCATATCGGTGAGTCATATCTCCGTCGAGTTCCTCGGGCAGATTTGTGATGATCAGTGCGTCGAATGGACACTTGTTGACACAAATGCCGCAACCGATGCACAGTGGCTCTGAAACCAACGGCTTGCCGCTTGAATCATCGAGCACGATACACTCGATGCCGTTGCGAACGGGCGGGCAAAAAGCCCAGCATTCTGCATTGCATTTCTTGGGCTGACAGCGATCCTCGAGCAGAACAGCGACCCTCATACATATCCCTCCTGTTTGCTCCGCCCGATAATCTTCCCTTGAGACTTGTCCAATACAAGCCGCTTCCAACTCAAAGAGCGAGGAAGCGGTAACGCGTGTACACGTAAGCAGCCAGAGTAATTTTCTCCGCCTTCGAAAGCTGTACGCGCTGAGTGAAAACATCACCTTCACTCTTGTTGATTTTCTTGAGGATTGATTCGTAAAATGCCATCATTGCTGCGGGCGAATACCGTGACTGTCGATCGAGCAGTGGTAACAATTTGAACGCCTTATCTCGGTAGGTCTCCGCCCGCGAGATGTACTCCTCGACAAATGGCTTCCATCCGGGGTGCTCGAGCAGGTCCGCTCCGCTCTTCACATCCTGCTCGCTGATGCCGTAGCGGCGCAGGTCCTCCATCGGAAGGTAGATCCTGTCGCGCTCGGCATCCTCAGCGACGTCGCGAATGATATTCGTCAGTTGCATGAAAATCCCCCATGATTCAGAGAATTCGCGCGCTTCTAGGTCATCATAGCCGTAAATCTCGATGCAGACCAGTCCGACCGTAGAGGCCACACGGTAGCAGTAGGAGTAGAGTTCCTCAAAAGTCTCGTAGCGGTTTTGGTGAAAGTCATCTTCCATTCCGCTAATCATGTCGTCTAAGAGCTGCCTCGGGATGTTGTAGCGTCGAATCGTATCTTTGAGAGCAATGAAAATTGGATCTGTCGAAGTGATCTGTCCATAAGCGGTTGAGAGCTTCTTTCGATAGTAGAACAGTTGCGACATCCGGTCGTCGTAATGGTCGCGGGCAACGACCGGGCTGCTCCCAGTCAAACGCTCAATATCGGCCCTGTACTCGATCGATTCAGGATCGTCGGAAGAACCTCCGGGGAATGAATCAACATAGTCTCCGTCAGCGATGTCGTCGGCGCGCCGGCAGAAGGCGTAGTAAGCGCAGATAGCGCGACGCACCTCGTTTGGAAGATACTTGAACGAGTGGTAGAAATTGCCAGCCTCGACGCGGGTTAATTCCTCACAGTAATCGTAAGCGGCGTCAATCATGTATTCCGGCACATCGGTTTCTGACCAGATTGCAGCATCGATGTGCCCAAATGGATTGAGGAGTTCTCCTCGCAAGCCCAGTACACCCATGAATCGAGCTCCTTCTCGAAGCGTCTCGAGGGCTGTAATCGAAATTGCTCGACCCGCTTCACGAGTCATACTGACTGCGGATCTTACGACCTCGATTCCCTCGGGCTGAACGTCAGGATCGACGAGAGAGATGCTACGCTCGAGGTCATACCGCACTCCCGTCGCGGGATCGGTTCTCGAGCGCTGTGACATGGTGATGCCTGACGCGAGCCCACATGGCTCGCACTTGAACCCCACCCTCGCGCGCGTGCAGGCCGCTTCAGCGGCCTTGAGGAGGTTATAGGCAGGATTGGCCGAGGTTTGGGCAATTGAACTCAGAGTTGCTTTCGGGCTTTCGCTGCAGCCTTGTTGAGGAGGCGATCTTCGAGGGCTTTGAAGCGTGTTCCGACAGCGCTCAGTGCAGCGATTCTCTTGATTCTGCTACGGCTAACCTTGATGCGCTCTCCGGCGTCGAGGACATTGCCTGTTCGGAGCAGCGAGAGAGTGTCCAGACCGATGGCCACTGGGAGGATACAGGCCATCCGAAGATTGCGGTGCTTGCGTGGAATCATGCGGATGTAGCGGATGGCCGCCTCGTAATGGTCGCAGGCGAGGTCGAGATAGGAATCGTAGAGCGGTCGGAATGCTGAGATTGACTCGGGATTTCGCAGGTCTTCATGAGTCAGACCAAATTCGGCAAGGCGCTGGCTCGGAATGTAGCATCTGCCTAGGGCGATGTCCGCAGGGATATCTCGCAGGATATTTGTCATCTGTAGAGCCTTGCCGAAGCGGATTCCAAGAGCTTCGAAAGTCGCTGTGTCTGCAACCCCGTCTTCGAGTTCGTGCAAGAGCGTAATCGCAGTCCAGAACTCGCCTACGCTACCGGCGACGCGGTAGGCATAATCATCCAATTCTGCGTCGTTCTCAAGAGTTGTCAAATCAGACCCCAAAGCTCCGAATCTTACGAGATCGAGGCGCTGTCCTGAGATGATGACGTCAAGACATCGCTGCATCAGGACAGCATCCTCGGGCGACATCGCTCGGTAGGCTGCAATCACTGAATCGAGATTCTCAAGCAGCCTCTTCTCATCAGCATCCTCCTGAATAGATGCGATGCCGCTGAGGTCGACGGCTTCGTTACCAACGAGTAAACCACGATAGCCGTCGAGAGCTTCAATCAACGCCTCCGCATTTTCAGTCTTCGAGTCGGCAATTGTGTCGGCAAGGCGAGCGAGTAAGTAGAGTAGTCCCACTTGGTCGCGAACGGTGTTGGGTAGTGTTGTGAGGGTCAGATGGAATGAGCGTGATGTGGCTTTGAGTAGGCCATCGATGTGCGAGTTGATTACTTCTGCCATCGCTTCACCCAGTCTGGCCACTTTGGCTCATTTGTTGAGTCCTTCGCACTTAGGAGCACCTACCACTCCCTCCAACCCTCGGCTCCTCTTCGTGGTGATTCAGGCCAGTCGGGCCACTCTGAGTCGTGCTTCCAGCCTCGAAATTCTGCAGTGCCTCTCTGCTCAAGCAGGGCTGCTGCTGCGGTGAGTCCTGCCCTGCTCGCTCCCTCCATTGTGCTTGGCCAATCGATGTCTATCCAATCTCCACCGAGTATGACCCCTTCTCCTGCGTCGAGTGGTTCTGGGCGCAGGCGTTGGGCGCCGGTTCGCAGAGATGTTGTTGCATGC
>CAXGBP010000086.1:0-4389 GCA_964007685.1 uncultured Candidatus Poseidoniales archaeon
CAGGATTACCTGCAACATTCTTCTAATTCCAGACTGGTCAATAATCAGCCGAATAGTAGGCCAACTATTGCGCCGCCAGCCAACCAAGCTCCTAGAGCTGATCCTAAGTTACCCAGTGCTGTTACGAGGAGTACTCGTCCGACTCGATTTTTGTAGAATACATCGTAATCACGCAGAGCGAGGAATTCGGCTGCGTCGCCACCGGTGGGGGCGACTATTTTGAGCTGAGTATAACCGGCAAACCAGCCTGCTGCAAGCGTTGGATTGAGGCTTGTGATTGGGCTTGCGAGGGCTCCGACGAGGATAGCGAGGGGGTGGCCTCGGGCGAGGGCTACTCCTAGTCCAGCCAAGGCCGCATTGGCCACCATCCAATACCAAAGAGTATCTTTCAATGCATCGATTTCGCCATTATAGGCGAGATAACCTACTACCGAAACGAGGAACAGAGGAATCGCCCACATAATCACTTTCGGCCAGATTGGTTTGGGCGGTTCGGCCTTGAGTTCTTCGAGTCTCGAGGTAGTCTCCAGCGCAGGCTTTTCGAGGTGCTCGATGATGCCATTGATGTGACCCGCACCGACAACCGCGAGCACCTTGCCTTTGCCGCGAACCTGCTGAATGCGGCCGGCCAGATATGCGTCGCGCTCGTCTATCAGAACCTCGCCAGCGCGCGGTGCGGCATCCCGCGCTTCCTCCATCAGCGTCGTCAGCATATCTGAATCTTCGAGGAGTTCGTCGAGGTCGAAATCCTCGTCATCATCCTCCCAGAGCAGAGCATTGAGGACGCGCCATTTCTCGCGTAGACCCATTTTTCGCCAGGCGCGCCTGAGAGTGATTACAACGTCTCTATCGATTAGCGCATGCTCAATATTAGCCTCCTCGGCGGCCTCGATTGCAGCGAGTAATTCCGCTCCGGGCTTTTCCCCTGTCTCGAGGCCCATGCGCCGCTGCTGGGCTGCGAGTGCCGACTGCAGCAAAATCATCGAGGAGCGTCCTTCATTGATGATCTTCAGAAGGTCATCGCTGTCGAGGTCGTCAGGCTTCTTCAGCGAGCGCAGACGAGATTCGCACAATTCGACCGCGACCAAGTCTGGTTCAAATTCCTTGATTTGAGCGTTAACGAGCGCAACTGAAGCGCTACTCACATGCGCCGTTCCAACGATGCGCAGTCGCTCATCGATATCGACGACATTCTGTCCCATCTCAATTCCTCACTCGACCGCTCGCATTGCCGCGTACAGGTCAGCATGCTCACGCACATCGTGCACCCTGATGATGTCGACGCCCTTGGCGGACGCCAGAGCAGCGACTCCTAGAGAGCCCGCCAGCCGCTCGCGAGTGTCGTCCCTGCCGAGCAGGTGTGCGAACATTCGCTTGCGGCTAACACCCCACATCATTGACATCCGCTCGTCGGGAACAATCCCACGTCCAGCTGCGAGCAGAGCTGTATTGTGTTCGAGTAGCTTACCAAAACCGATGCCGGGGTCAGCGATGATTCTCTCAGCGCCGACACCGGCATCCAAGAGAGCCTGAGCCGATATGGCTAGGCTCGAACGCACCTCGGCAACCACGTCACCGTAGGCGGGGTCATTCTGCATATCATCCGGCAGTCCTTGCATATGCATCAAGCAGATAGGGCAGCCGGCCTCAACGACGACATCGAGCATTTCAGCATCTGAAAGCGCGCTGACATCGTTGACCATATCGGCACCAGCCGCAAGAGCCGCACGCGCAACACTGGCGCGCCGCGTATCGATTGAGATGCCAACATCAGGTAGCGCAGCGCGAATGGCCTCAACAACCGGCAAAACGCGCTGCATCTCATCGTCAGGAGCAACTGGCTCAGCCCCCGGCCGAGTCGATTCTCCGCCGATGTCCAACCATTCAGCCCCATTCTCCACCATTCGCTTCCCACGAGCAAGTGCGTCCACTACCGAATCTATCCTTGAATCAGCATGAAATGAGTCAGGAGTGATGTTGAGAATACCCATAATTCGTGGAAAACCATCGTCTCGGCGATTCAGAATGGGTCTCCAGTCGGCCATTTCATGCCTTGGATTCGACGCACCCTTTATGATGTGACGGAGCGGCATTCCGGCGATGGTTCTGGGCGACGACGCTGTAGATTCCGGCGATATCAACCTTCAACAGGGCCTCGCTGCTGCAGCAAAGGAGGATCTTCCGACGAATGACGCTCTCGAACTTATGGAATCGATTCTGCAGCGATTACAGCCTTCAGACAGACATGAAATCCGCGACATGATCACCAATCGAGGTTGGCTTTCTGGCGTTCTTTTGATGATGTCTGGACTGTTTTGGTGGATAGCGGTCGGAAAGGGAGCAACAGAACTCAACAATGCTGACATCCCTCTCTCGCTCTTAGGAGAATTCGACTTTGCAACCCTCGCGATAATAGTCCCCGGGCTGGTCTTCCTCGCTACAGTCGTGTGGAGTATTGGGAGAGAGCGAGGACATGCATCTATGTCGAATATGGGGGGTCTTCTTGTCGTCCTCGCGCTGTATTACATTCTCGAACCCTTTGGGTTCGCCTTGCTGACTGATCATGTTTCCACTCAGACTGCGATGTTCGGCAGCCTTCGATTGCTGGCTCTGGCAGCGATGATTCATTACTCAGCCAAGCTGTTCATCGATGCCATCCTATTGCAATGGGTTCGAACTCAGATGATTCACATGCCTGTCGAGTTGATGCCGGCCTTCAACGGGTCTAGTGATGAGGGTCAGGCTGATGAAGTCGGGCCGGTCGCGTGAGAACGTGACTGACGATAGCACGGGCCTACCGCGTCAACGAATCTCGGTGCTGCGCTTGGGTCATCGACGTGAGCGTGACAAGCGCATCACCAGCCATCTAGGTTTGACCGCGAGGGCTTTCGGTGCTGACGAGATTATCCTCGCGGGTGAAGAGGATGAGTCGGCACTCGAGACTTGGCGCTCTGTTACGACCCGCTTCGGCGGTGAATTCGAGTGCCGTTACGAAGCCAAGCCTTTGGCCTGGCTTCGCAGATTCGCCCAGGATGCCGGCGATGGTGAACCGGGCGTGATTGTTCATCTTACGATGTATGGAGAGCCTTGGAGGGATGCAGTGAGTGTCCTTGAGAGGAATCGCCCAATGGTTGTAGTCGTTGGCGGTACGAAGGTCCCAGGAGAGATTTTCAGATTGGCAACTCACAATATCTCAGTCGGAAATCAGCCACATTCTGAGGTCGCAGCGCTAGGAGTTTTCTTGGAATCTTTCGTTGGCCCGCTGGAAGAGAGCGATTATTTTGCTGGCGGTGAAATCAGAGTGGTGCCGAGCCTAGATCGTAAGAAAGTCATCACTTCCGACGACTAATGACGACTCTAATTAGAGGAGTCTAGAGAGTTCGACTGATTTAACTCCCAGCGAATGATTAAGAGGCTTATTCAGGCAGTATCGCTGATGTCGGGGAACGCTCCCGTGAGGGGCTTCATTCCCGGCGCCGGTGTTTCCGGAGTTCAGAATCCGCCTTCCTTTACGGATGCGGCTGATATATTGCTTGATTCTGACACTCAAGAACCGCCTTCCGACGCTGACGGATTGCTGCTATTAGCAGATGGAACGCGCTATCGCGGCCGTTTATTCGGAGCGCCGGTCATCGCAGAAGGAGAATTGGTCTTCACCACTGGAATGACCGGCTATCAAGAGAGTCTCACCGACCCTTCCTTCGCAGGTCAAGTCTTGACTTTCACTTGGCCACTACTGGGTAATTATGGTATTCACGCGGGTACATCGGAATCTGCTGGAGTATGGCCTCGTGGAGTGGTTTGCCGCCAGATGATGGAAAACCCAGACCACCGGCATTCGATAGGTAACGTCCATGATTTACTCTTCGCGCACGGAGTTCCAGGAATCCAAGACATCGACACGCGTGAGCTGACTCGCCGCGTGCGCGAGCACGGCACCGTGCTCTGCATCTTTGGGCCGGTCGAGGCGGAGAGAGAGATGCTCGTCCGCCTCGATGAGTTGACTCCGCCGGATGCGGAGGATCTCGTCGCTGAAGTCACCTGCGAGGCAGCGGTAATTCTCAACCCTGGTGCGGTGGATGATAATGGAAAGCCACTGCCTCGATTAGCGGCAATTGACTGTGGTGTCAAATACAATATCTTACGAGAATTATGTCAGCGTTTTGAGGTGGTTTGGTGTCCCGCGACAACCACCTCTGATGAGATTCTCAAATGGGAGCCGGATGCTTTCTTCGCCTCAAACGGACCAGGCGATCCGGCCCACTCAGGCGCTGCTACTACTGCACGTGATACACTTGCTGCGGCTGTCCGTGCAGGCCTTCCTGTGATGGGAATTTGTCTGGGTCACCAATTGATGGGTTTGGCCGCTGGCCTGCGCACCTACAAGTT
>CAXGBP010000087.1:0-4382 GCA_964007685.1 uncultured Candidatus Poseidoniales archaeon
ATGGTAATGGTTACATCGACATTGATGAGTTCCTAGAAACCGTCGAAAAACACGGGTCTTACGATTGAATACGCCGTCGGTTGATTGAAGGCGGCGACCACGCTCGCCAACCCCCCGAGGAGGCATCCAATGGCAATCGCGAGTCGAGCCAAGAAGGTCACTACCCACACCCTTCAGGAGATGAAGGAGGCTGGTGAGAAAATCACTATGCTCACTTCCTACGACTACTCACTAGCCCGTTTAGTCGATGCTGCTGGTATCGACGTGATTCTAGTTGGAGATTCAGCGTCCAATGTTATGGCGGGAAACGAAACCACTCTACCAATCACCCTTGACCACATGATTTACCACGCCCAATCTGTGGTAAATGGAGTCGATCGGGCACTAGTAGTAGTAGACATGCCATTCGGCAGTTACCAAGGAGACTCAAAGACTGCTCTCGACAGTGCAATCCGCATCATGAAGGAATCCGGCGGCCACGCCGTCAAACTCGAGGGCGGCGCAGAAGTAGCAGAATCCATTGAGCGAATAGTCAGCGCAGGTATCCCAGTCCAAGGACATCTTGGATTGACTCCACAATCAATCTACAAGTTTGGGACCTATAGTGTACGAGCTAAGGAAGAGGCCGAAGCGTCTCAGTTGCTTGAAGATGCAAAAACGATAGAGGCTGCAGGTTGCTTCTCGATCGTTTTCGAAAAAATCCCTGCTGACCTCGCAGCCGAGGTCAGCGCTCAACTAACAGTCCCAACAATCGGCATAGGAGCAGGCTCGGATTGTGACGGCCAGGTTCTCGTCCTGCACGACATGTTGGGCATAACCAAGGATTTCAGTCCACGATTCCTGCGTCGATACGCAGATCTCGGAGAATCCATCGACGCCGCTGTTAAGCAGTACATCACTGATGTTCGCAGCAAAGATTTCCCGAGCGCAGAAGAGTCGTATTGAGTCCTACGCTCGCTCACGAGGGAACCTTCAAGGACACCCGACTCGGAATGCTGAGGGACGGCCATGAGCGAGATGTGGGTTGAGCGACATCGCCCGAGGACTGTAGCCGACATCAAAGGTCAGAAAGCGGTGGTCGATAGGCTAAGAGCGTACGCTGAGAAACGCACCTTCCCTCACCTCCTATTCGCTGGGCCTCCTGGCACTGGGAAGACGACTGCAGCGCTTGCCCTCACTCGCGATGTATTCGGTGAAAGTTACCGAATGAATCTGCTTGAAATGAACGCGAGTGACGAGCGCAAGCTCGAGTCGATTCGAACCAAGGTCAAGGGATTCGCCAAGACAGCCCCAGTTCCTGGGACTTCATTCAAGGTGATTTTTCTCGACGAAGCCGACGCCTTGACACCGGACGCTCAAGGCGCGCTTCGTCGAATAATGGAGCAGTATTCACAGACCTGTCGATTCATTCTCTCTTGCAATTATTCATCGAAAATTATCGAAGCGATTCAATCACGCTGCGCGGTTTTCAGATTTCGCCCACTTGCCGGAGACCAAGTGGGCGAGATGATCAACAGCGTAGCGGCCTCCGAAGATATCACCCTTGAGCAAGAGGCGTCCGATGCAATCGTCCACGTCAGTTTGGGCGACCTGCGAAAAGCGATTACTGCGCTACAGGTCGCTGCCTCGCTATCGTCGACAGTAACGCGCGACCTCATCTACGAGACCACCGCGACAGCCCCTCCAGAGGAACTCCACGGCTATCTCCTAGCCTGCCGAGAAGACGGATTCCAGCCGGCACGGCGCAGGCTCAAGGGCCTTCTCGACAAGTATGGGCTGGCCGGCACGGACATGGTCAACCAACTGCATCGAGGATTGGGTGATGTCTCCTTCCTCGATGAGAAGCAAAAGTTGGCAGTTACCGAGGCCATGGCTGAGACTGATTTCCGAATGGTCGAGGGTGGCGGTGAAGCTCTGCAACTCGACGCAATGACAGCAACGATCTGTTCTCTTTTACGGGGTTGAAAGTTTGAGGGATACATACCTCGAAATTGCAATTCACTTAGCAAGCGTAGAAATCAATGATCTAGAAGTAACGTATAGGCACACAAAGCAATGGTTGCGTGGAGTAACCGATTACGACAATGACGGAAACTATGCTTGGAATGATGGAAGGTATGCTCCTTCTTCATATCGATATAGTTCCAAAGCTTGGCCGCATAGGCATACCAGAAAATACTCGGGGGTACTTCATGGGGAGCACATTGTGCCCATTAGTATGGTCACAAAAAAATGGTTTGATATGATTCGACAAGGGTGCTCTAAGGAGGAGCAGCGTGAATTTTTAGACTTGCATCTTGAGGTAATCTGGATTACCGTGGATGAGATGAAGATGTTGAATAAGGCAAAATTGTCAAGAAAAATGCCTGAAGATTGGGACTGGGGGGATGATGTTCTCAGTCGACTAAATTCAGTTAGTATAGATGTGCATGAAGAATAATCAGGCAGTTGCAACTTGGATGATGACGATCGTGTAGGTCCTCTCCCAGACGTTCTGAGCCCAAGGGTCTCCTTCCTCGACCAGCTTGATCTTGATCTGATGTTCGCCAGGGCCCATCGTTCCAAGGTCCCAAGCGACTCCGATGTCCTCAGCGTGGCCAATCACCTTCGAATTTCCACTCTTATCCAGCCTTTCCCAAGCATCGACAGCGGCGAATGTAGCAATATGATCAGTCTGCTCAGAGACCGTTCCATTAGCCAATTCCTCGACCATCGCCCCATGGAACCAATGACTCACAACGATGGTCGCACTAGCAGAATCCACATTGTCGCTAACAGCCATTCCAAGAGTCACGTCTACTGTATTCTGATTCAATTCGATGGTATAGGTCCCGCCTGTCCAAGCCACATCGACAACACCCTCAGTCTCAGCGATATCAATCCCGCCAGCCAGCGTCGGCGGAGCGATATCAGCTAGCGGCGGATTCACCAGCAAGAAAGAAATCGCGAGCCAGGTGAAAATATACAGAAAACTGGCTCGAAACCAATTACCTCTGTCATACCGGTCCGACCACTTGTCTGGAATAATCAACCTGTGAAGTGTCGGCAGAAGTACCACGAGCATGAGCGGGAGGACCCAGAGAATCTTCTCGGGTTCAGTCAAAGTCGGCATCAAAACGTAGCGCATCAGTAGTCCGACCGACAATCCAAGAGTAATCACTAACCACATCGAAAACGCGTCAGCCTTTTCCTTCTCAAGGGCGTCACTGGGCTCGAAAGGCTCGATTTTTCGGCTCTTCTTCTCTTCCTTTTCTGCGCCCGAACCCCGCGCACGCTTCTTGCCCGAATATGCGCTTGCGCGCAGGGCGGAATCGACGTCGACCACGACTTGGCGACGCCCCGCCCCTCATCAAGGGTATGGGCGACGTCGTACTCTATTCGCCACCGCGAGGACTGCAACGCTCAAATGGAGGCCGTCGGTGGCGCGGCATAGCCGGGGTGGCGTAGTTGGTAGCGCGTCGGACTCATAGGGTACAGTCGGCGGGAATTTTCCTGCCGACGCGATCGATGAGCGCACAAGCCTAACCGAAAATGTCTGAGACATCCGAAGGTCGCGGGTTCAAGTCCCGCTCCCGGCACCACACTCTCAACCGATTCCAGTGGTAACGCTCAACTGTGTGCTATGCCATTATTCGAGATCGACGCCCATCCTAATCTCCAATCCTGCCCTGATTAACGGCTTCACTGTGCGTCGCATTCATGGAGTGAATCACATCCTGTCGCTTCATGGGAGACTGGCCCAGCCCGTCGACGCCGGTTAAGGTGGTCGTCAAGACTTGGTCCGGGATGGTCGAACACGAAGGTCTGGCACTGCCGCCGGCGGGCCCGAAATTGGTGACATTGAAGCTTGCGAATGGCTACAATGTGAGCTATCCGGAGTCTTACGTCGAATCGGTCGAGATACTCGATGATGTGCAGATTGCGACCGCAGAGGAGGTCACCCACGAACCTCAGGACGAGTCACTCCCTCTCGTTCACCTAATCCACACTGGCGGGACCATCGCCAGCAAGGTGGATTATGCAACTGGGGCTGTCAGCGCTAGGTTCGAGCCACACGAGCTGCTCGATTCGGTACCTGAATTACGCTCGGTGGCTCGCCTTAGAGTAGTCAAGCTGGGCAATATGTGGTCGGATGATATTCGCCCGCGGCATTGGAATCGGATGTTGCGGGCTACTGATGAGGCCTTTGCAGAGGGTGCTGTTGGCGTTGTGATTACTCATGGAACCGACACTTTGCATCTCAGTGCGGCGGCCATGGCCTATGGTTGGTCAGGGAATGGTGGACGGCCGCCGGGTCGAATTGTTGTGACTGGGTCACAGCGCTCGCCAGACCGTGGTTCAAGCGATGCGGCTGAGAATCTCGTGGCTGCTGTTCATTGGGC
>CAXGBP010000088.1:0-4370 GCA_964007685.1 uncultured Candidatus Poseidoniales archaeon
AACCTTGTTTGGACCAATGAGACCGGAGTCGAAATGACTAGTATCGAGATGCAGATTGGCGATGAATTCGAACTCAATGCTAGACTCACCACTCCTGCGGAAATTACTCCTGGTTCTTACGCGATTACTCTGCTCGCCAACGGGCGCGCCCCGGCTAATTTCCAGACGGAATGGACGGTTCATGTCGAGGTGCCGATCGATCACGACCTGAAGATGGTGCCTGAGGTTCGAGAGATGCTGGCACCAGCCGATGGCGCTCTGAGATGGATCGAAATTCAGCTGGTGAATGATGGTAACTCCGAGGAGGCCTTCGATCTATCGATTTCTGCCGATTGGAAACTCGGTCTCGAATTGAACGCCGAACAGACTCTTGGTATCGATCCGTTCGGTGGAGATACCAGTATTTTGCTGATGTTCCCGATGCCCTACGGAATTGAGAACGAGACCTACCAAATATGGGTCCGAGCGACCAGTCAAATCGACCCTCAATACCAGCGCAGTGTCCAATTGTTGCTAACGGTTCCCGAAACTTATCTCATCGAGGTTCCAAATATGGATCTCACCGAGGAGGTTTACCGCGCGGGTGATGATTCTCGGACTTTGCGTTGGGAGGTCTGGAACCATGGGAACATGCCTGATCGGTTCCACATTTCCTTCGAGACTAGCCATTCTGACGTCTCTGTTAACGCGCAGGGATTAACCAATGGTAAGACGCCTTGGATTGCGGCTGGATCATCTCTCAATCTGACAGTAAGTTACGCCTTCGCACAAGGTGCGGATGGCGACCGCACAGTCACCTTGATTGCTTCCAGTCAGGAGTCCGAGACAATCGGCCAGAGTGTATCATCTCAAGGTGAGGCCGAATTCAAGGTTGGAAAGGTCGGATGGATGCTAGTTTTGCCTCCAGCCGGCGGACAAACCGTCGTAATTGATGAGAAGGGGGAATATATCCTCGAATTCACTGTTCAGAATTTGCATACGACATCTGAACAGTTGATGAGAGCGGATATTGATCGCACCACAGAGCCTGAACTCTTCTTCAACGTCTTCGATGTCCGTGTTGACAGCGAGGACCGAGATTTCGTCCTGCCAGCCGGTTCGACAAAGGTCGTGACAGTTCGCGTCGATGTCAAGCAGGAGCATCTGGACAATCTTGGCGAGAATACGCTCACGTTCAACGTGATTCTTGCGGTCGATTCCGACATAGACAAGGTATCTGTCGGAACTCCAATTCAAATGGTGAAGACTGTTCAGATCACCGATGGACCCGATGTCGGATTTATCGCCAAGTTGGCAGCTAACATCGTCTTCGTCATCGCCGGATTGGTTGCGATGGCTGTCGTCGGCATAATCACATTCCGAATCGTCAAGGAAGCGCAAGCGCCGCTCGAGGAATACTCGAGTATCGAGGATTACTCGTCAAGTTTTGCTAACCTCGGTGGGGACGGCGAAGTCCCGGCCGCGCCAGAGTTGCCAGCAGCCGACGAGGTCGCTAATTCGATGTACGGTGGCTCAGCTGATATCTTTGAGAATCCTGCCGCTGAGATGCCTCCGCCACCTCTACCAGAGGATGAGCAAGCAGCACCCCCAGCGCCTGAAATGCCCCCTCCACCAATGCCTGAACCTGAACCTATGCCTGAGCCTATACCAGAGCCTATGCCAGAGCCAGAGCCAGTTGAGGAGGCGATTCCTGAGCCTGAGCCGGTGGAGGAGCCGGCGGTTGAGTCTGAGCCTGCCCTCCCGCCTGGTGTCCCGCCGATTCCAGAAGAAGGCCTCCCCGATGGATGGACAATGGAGCAGTGGGCCTTCTATGGCCAGAAATGGCTAGATCAACAGAAGGGCGATTGAGCAGAATTCGCTGATTTGGTGGCACGAGTGCCCTCGCGCCTACGTGTGCGAGGCCTTATGACCCCCTCTCCGGTCGCCGGATTCCGGAGTGTGATTTCCGATGTACAACGGTCAACAGCCAATATTTATCCTCAAGGAAGGGACTACTCGAACCAGCGGTAAGACCGCTCAGAGCAATAATATCGCTGCAGCCAAAGCAGTTTCTGACGCGGTTCGCAGTACCCTTGGACCAAAGGGAATGGACAAGATGCTCGTCGATGCAATGGGTGATGTAGTCATCACCAACGATGGTGCTACCATCCTCAAGGAGATGGACATCGAGCACCCTGCTGCCAAGATGATTATCGAGATTGCCAAGACTCAGGAGCAGCACTGCTTCGACGGCACCACCAGTGCCGTCGTCATAGCAGGAGAGTTGCTCAAGCGCAGCGAGGACCTTGTCGACCAGAACGTCCACCCAACTGTAATCTGCGAGGGCTTCAGGCTCGCCTCAGATAAGGCAGCAGACCTCATCGATTCTCATGCCTTCGACGTCAATGAGGAGCGACTTCACGAGGTCGCTATGACCGCCCTTACTGGCAAGAGTGCGGGGGCAGTCAAGGAATTCCTCGCAGACATCTCAGTCCGTGCTGTCCTTGCAGTAGGCCAAGAAACCGATGACGGCGTCGTCGTCGACCTCGGCGACATCAAGATTGAGAAGAAGCAGGGTGGGTCAATCAAGGACAGCTCCCTCGTCGACGGAATCATTCTCGACAAGGAGAGAGTCCACTCAGGAATGCCTCGCTCGGTAGCTGGCGCAAAGATTGCCCTCATCAACTCGGCTATCGAGGTCAAGAAGACCGAAGTAGACGCTAAGATTCAGATTACAGATCCAAATATGCTGGCGCAGTTTATCGACGAGGAGGAATCATTCCTCAAAGGCCTCGTCGACAGCATCATCGCCAGCGGAGCCAATGTCGTCATCTGCCAGAAGGGCATAGACGACTTGGCTCAGCACTACATGGCCAAGGCTGGCCTATTCGCTATCCGCCGCGCTAAGAAGAGTGACATGGAAGCGCTCTCAAAGGCGACCGGCGGTAGCATCGTCACCAATATCGACGACCTCAGCGGAGACGATCTCGGTCAAGCCGCAAAGGTCGACGAGCGCAAGATTGGCGATGCAGACATGGTCTTCATCACCGGCTGCCCGCAAGCCAAGAGCGTCAGCGTCTTGCTGCGCGGCGGAACCGAGCATGTGGTTGATGAGATCCGCCGCGCCTTCGACGACGCTGTTGGCGTCGTCGCAGTTGCCCACGAAGATGGAGCAGTCCTCACCGGCGGCGGTTCAGTTTTAGCAGCAATCAGCCGCGACTTGCGATCGTACGCCGAAGGAATCGGTGGAAGAGAACAGATGGCGATTGAAGCCTTCGCCGGCGCTCTCGAGGTCATTCCTCGAACCCTCGCCGAGAACGCCGGGCTCGATCCGGTCAACACAATCATCGATCTCAGAAAGGCACATTCCGAAGGTCTCTCTACCTACGGAGTGAACGTCTATGACGGTGGAGTCGTAGATATGGCAGAGAGCAGGGTGTACGAGCCCAGCCGTGTTGTGGGTCAGGCCGTGCAGAGCGCTTCGGAGACCGCAGTGATGATCCTCAGGATTGACGATGTAATCTCTAGCAAGGGTGGCGGCGGCATGGATGGCGCCGACTTTGATGGCTTCGATATGTGAGGTCCATTACGACCGTAGGTCGTATCACTCGTTTACATCAAGTTCAAGAATCGATTTCCAGTGGGGCAACCACCCGTCGGGGCTGAGTTGGAAAAATGGCCATCGTCAGTGTCTATATCGAGGATGGTTGCATCACCTGTGATGCTTGCGAAGAGATCCTCCCTGAAGTCTTCCACGTTACCGATGATACCTGCTTCATCAATGCCGAAGTGAGGCTTGATGGTGGATACGATAGGAATGAAGGGAAGGCCGGGTTGAAGCCTGAGACTCTAGCTTCATTCGAAGATGACCTTCTCGACGCTGCTGATGGCTGTCCCGTCGATGTGATCATCATCGTCGAAGGTGGCGAGGCGGCCGCTGCTGAGCCTGAAGAGGTTGCAGCACCAGCCGCTGAAGCCACTGCAGAACCTGTGGCATCCGAGCCAATCGAAGTGGCTGGCGATGATGTCGACGAGTTGCTAAGTGTCGGTGACCGCAGCCTAGCGATTCTCTTTGGCTCACAATCTGGAAACTCCGAGGACCTAGCTGCGAAGTTCGCAAAGCGGGCTGCGGATTATGGCCTCCAAGGAACCGTCCATGACATGGACGGCTTCGATTTCGGTTCGCTGTCGGGCATGAAGCGAGTCCTCATCATCTGTTCAACTTGGGGAGAGGGCGAAATGCCCGACAATGCTGAGGAGCTTTGGCAGACCTCAACAAAGGCTCCAGCCGGCAGTTTGTCCGGAATCCACTTCTCGGTCTGCGCTCTCGGCGATACGAGCTACGAATTCTTCTGTGAGTCTGGGAAGGAATGGGATGAGCAATTCGAGAA
>CAXGBP010000089.1:0-4285 GCA_964007685.1 uncultured Candidatus Poseidoniales archaeon
CGACGAAGCAGCGGTTAGCGCTGCTCTGACAATCAGCGCGATGATGGATGCGAAACCAGTTCCATTCTTACAAGCGATGCGCAAGACGGTAATCGATGGCTCGAATACCAGTGGATTTCAACGTACGACGCTGATTGCGACCGACGGCGAGATTCAGACTGATTTGGGCGCCGTCGGCGTCGATGTAATCTGTCTTGAGGAGGATTCAGCCCGCAAATTAGACACTAAATCCACCACGGGCGGGGAGATTGTCATCTACACTCTCGATAGGCTCGGAGTGCCCCTTGTTGAGATTGCAACCGCTCCGGATGTGCAGACTCCTGAGCATGCTAAGGAGACGGCACTCGCTCTAGGAACAATGCTCCGCGACACGCGCATGGTGCGTCGTGGATTGGGCTCGATTCGTCAAGATCTCAACGTCAGCATCGCTTGCGGTGATCGAGTTGAAATCAAGGGTTGTCAAGATTTAGATTGGATTCCTCGAATCATCCAAATTGAGATGGCTCGCCAATTACACATGTTCCGCCTTGCGTCCGAACTTCGTTCCGAGGCGGGTCTTCCAGCGCTCCCCAGCGATCGACGCGATGACCAAACTCCGGTCGAAAATCGCGTCGCCAAAGCCGCAGCAGCCCGAATTCCGATGCAACTCCAAGATGTGACTGGCGCCTTTGTCGACTGTACATCGACGATGATTGAGCGAGCACTGGCCAAGGGAGATAGCGTCAAATCAACAATCCTACCAGGATTCGCCGGCCGAATTGGAACCAAGCAATCAGACGAGGAGGGCTCTCAACTACCTCGCCTCGGCCGAGAACTTGCCAGCGCCGCCAAATTAGCTGGCGTCGCAGGAATTTTTCACTCCGACGAACTACCAGCCTACGGAATCGACCAGAAAGAGGTCGACACAATCAGAACAGCCCTAGAACTCGACGAATCAGATGCCTTTGTCCTCTGTGTAGCACCAGAGTGGCAAGCCGACCTCGCTCTCGAATCAGTCATCACCCGAGCACGCCAAGCCTACCACCGCATCCCGCAAGAAGTCCGCAACGTCGTCATTCGAAAGGGAGCGCCTGAAGATGGCACTACTACTGCCATGCGACCACTTCCCGGCGGCGCGAGGATGTACCCCGAGACCGACATCCCGGTAGTGCCTCTTGACGAACAGCGCTGGTCGAGCATCAGTGATGATCTGCCACTCAACAGAACCCAGAGAACCGAGCGACTGAGCGCCTATGACATATCTAGTAACCAAGTCGAAGCCCTCCTTGGAGCCGAACTTGATGATGTTCTCGTCACCGCTGTAGAAGGTGGTCCGTATGGATGCCCAGGCGTGCCAGCTAAGGCAATGGCATCGGCCATGCTCGACAATACTCGATTGGAGGTCGCCGAAGGTACCGATTACGTAACCGAAGAGATTCCTTGGCCCATTCTGACACTGGCCATCTACGCGCGCGAAGAAGGTATCATCACTCGCGAAGGTCTCGTGTCGATGACTCGAACTCTCCTGCTTGAAGGTCCCTCATTCACAACCACAGAGTTCGAAGCCCGCCTCGAATGGTTTGCAGCAAGGGCCGAGCAAGACGGCTTCACCCCAGCCGATTCATCAGCAGTCGAGGATGCGGTCAACGCCGTCCTCGCCGATCGCGTCGATTTCGTAAAAGAGCGTGGTTTAGGCGCAATCGGGCCACTCATGGGAATGGTCATGGGCAAATTAGGAGGGTCTGCCGACGGTAAGATCGTCAGCCAGACCTTGAAGCAGAAAATCAATGAAATCTTGGAAGATTGACTACTTTCAGGCAACTGCTCAACCCGACTAAATTCATAGACTCTGCACTCAGCCATCCACCCCCATGGCGACGAATCTCAAACCTGCATCCATCGTCGCAGTCGTCGTTCTCATCATCCTCACCCCAGCCATCCAGAACGAACTCCGAGACAAGGCTGCAACCTACGTCAACGATAGCGAATCCTCACATGATGGACTACCTGACTCATGGGATAACCAACAGGTGCTTTGCGTAATTTTCCCAACCGAAGCACCTCACTCCGAGTTTGCAACAGGTGTCACCATGATCGAAACCGATGGAACCACACTCGGCGTTAACACCGACTTCAACGGAACCGGTGCTTGTGTCGGCGGCTTCACTGGCTATACTGAGGGCATGTCCCTCTTCCTCGACGCGACGAATGGTATTGATGGCGATCTCGCAGTCGGCTACGACATGGGAGACTGGGGCCCCTATGTTCACACAATTGGTGGACTGAACGCCAACAATCTCACTGGAGATTTCACTGGAGCCTACTGGGAATTGCACCACAATGGTGAAATTTCAATAGTTGGAATCGGTGATGTTTTGCTCTCCGAAGGTGATGTTCTGCTCTGGCGCATCGGCACATGGTGAGTGTGTAATTCAGCAACCATGAAGAGGGTCCTGACATCCAGACAGACGGGGTTACTCCATGTACGACTTCCACAACATCGCTTTGACACCGACTCAGGCATTCCTACTGAACGTTGGAATCATCTCCGTGATTGTTCTCGCATTACTTCGAAGTGAGCGTAAATTGGATGATTCTAACCCTCTTGCGATGCTCGCGATTCTGGCCGTTTTCGGTATCGCTGGAAGAGTCCTACTCGAGCCTCTCCCTAACGTCCAGCCCGTGACTGTAATCGTGTTACTGGCTGGTATTTACTACGGCGCCCCACGTGCGCTTGCTCTGGCAGGTATCATCGCTCTCGTCTCAAACTTCGCTGTCCTCGGCCATGGTCCTTGGACTCTATTTCAAGTAGCTGGATGGGGGACTGTCGGCCTTGCTGGTGCTTTGTTTGCCGACCGACTTCTGAAGGATGGCGAGCTACAATTGCATCGAGTTGCAGCGCTCGCCATGATTTCTGCAATTGCTTTCAATTGGATTGTATCTTCGAGCATCCTGTTGAAGACCGATGCATCGATGATCGCGCCTTACTTGTTGAATGGATTACTCTACGATCTCTACCACGCTGTTGGCAACCTCGTCTTCGTCGCGTGGCTCGCTGCCCCGCTGGGCGAGATCATGTTACGCCATAGGGTCGAGCCAAGCGCCGAAGCGGTGAGCGAAGTTGTCTCAAACTGAGCTCACAATGGTCCTTGTGACCCGAGCCGACCTCAAGCTATCCAAAGGCAAGTTGGCTGCCCAGTGCGGTCATGCTGTGATGGAATGCGCACTGCGCGCCAAGAAAGAGTCACCGCGAGAACTCGACCGCTACCGGCGCGAGGGGGCTCGCAAAATTGTTTGTAAAGCGGCCGACGAAGAGGCCCTTCGTAAGATTCTCGCTCATGCTAAGTCCGCGGGCGTCATCGCATATCTGGTGAAGGATGCGGGCCATACTGAGATACCTCCTGGAACGGTAACGGTCGTAGGACTCGGGCCGGGCCCACGCGGTGAAATCGACAAGATCACTGGCCATCTCCAACTCATGGGATAAGCGCCTGATTCGCTCCTATCCAAACAGATCGTGTCATCGGCTGGCACAGCAGAAACCGAGCGTTCCTCCCGAAACGAAAGAAGTCCCCACAGAGGGAATCCTCTGTGGGGGGGTGTTGAGATTCGGCGAGGCTGGGAGACCGAAGTCCCCCAGCCTGCCTTACGTAAATCTGAATTTCTTCAGTTCAATTGTCTATTGATCAGAGCAATTCGTCGATTTTGTCAGCAGCTAATGCGCCAACACCGACAAGTGCACCGTCCATAATCCAGGCCGGTAGAACGTCTGCTATACCATCGCCAGAGCTGGCAAGAGATGCAGCCATCTCATGGCCACCGGTTAGCATCATTGCGCCACCTAGAGCCATTAGACCGAATGCAGAGACCCATGCAGAGTCTGTATTGCTGTGTACGAACCACCAAAGAGCGCCAGCTGCAACAGTAGTAATTGCAGCCCATGCCTCAGGTGCAGCGAACTCAGCTGCTGCCCATTGCGTGTCAATAGCACCGACTTCGGTTACCATCATTATGGCGAGTACGCCACCAACTACTTGTGCAAGTAGTCGCATTCCGTTTGCCATCCAGTTACCCTCAGCATCTGCGAGGTCACCAGTCAGCATGTGGCACCAGGTGACAACTGGTAGCACGTGTGCACCAGCAAATGTCATCCAGACAACTGCCATTGCGACAGCTCCTTCGAGGGTGCTGAGGCCTAAGCCAAACACCACATACGACATCACAAAGGCGCCGCCCATTTCTGCTTTCATAGCATTCATATCCATATTCATCGTTATTTCCTCCTCACCTAAGTGAGTGCTCTCGC
>CAXGBP010000090.1:0-4275 GCA_964007685.1 uncultured Candidatus Poseidoniales archaeon
ACTGAACTCCTGCGCCGAGCCGGTGAGGACCCCCTCGACCCTGGTGGCTATTTCATCATTAACGGAACCGAGCGTGTCCTCATCTCAATGGAAGACCTCGCACCAAACCGTGTTACTGTTGAGAAGAACAAGAAGTACGCTCACGAGACCGAAGTCGCCAAGATCTTCTCTCAGAAGGACGGTGTTCGCAAGCCTCTCAATATTGAGAAGCGTCGCGATGGAATGCTGATGGTTAAGATCCCGAGTGCGGGAACTACGCCAATCCCAGTCGTTCTCCTAATGCGTGCTCTCGGAATGGAGAACGACAAGGAGATTTTCACCGCGATTGCAGGTCCTGCAGAGGCGATGAAGTACACAGTCGCCAACCTCAATGATGTCAAGGACAACGAGGAATACAATGTCGAGACCTCTGAAGAGGCTCTACAATGGCTCGAGAAGAAGTTCGCTGCTGGTCAGCAGAAGGAATACCGTGAGGCTCGAATCCAGAACCTCCTCGACAAGGAACTCCTACCTCACCTCGGTTCTGGGCCCGAGTATCGCGAGAAGAAGGCAGTCTTCCTCGGACGCATCGTCCGCCAAGTCCTTGAGATGGCTATCACTAACCGTGATCCTAACGATAAGGATCACTACGCAAACAAGCGTGTTCGTCTCGCTGGAGATCTGGTCGAGGACCTGTTCCGCGTCAGTCTGCAGCAACTCGCTCGTGACCTCAAATACCAACTCGAGCGCCATCACAACCGCAAGCGCGAGTTGCGAATTAACGCCTGCCTTCGACCTGACGTGCTGACTCAGAAGATCATGCACGCGCTTGCAACCGGCAACTGGGTCGGCGGCCGATCGGGCGTCAGCCAACTACTCGACCGCACTACTTACCTCGCAGCCCTCTCTCACATGCGTCGCGTGACCAGTCCGCTGGTCCGCAGCCAACCTCACTTCGAGGCTCGTGACTTGCACCCGACGCATTGGGGCCGCCTCTGTCCTAACGAGACTCCAGAGGGTCAGAACTGCGGTCTTGTGAAGAACGCAGCTCAGATGATCGACGTCTCCGAGGAAGTCCGCGAAGACGATGTCAAGGCACTCCTCCGTGAGGCTGGCGTTGACTCATCCCCATCTGGCTGGGCCGAGGGATCTCGCGTCCACGTCAATGGAGACATCTTCGGTCTGCACAAGAATGCAGCGAAGTTGGTTAACCAATTCAAGCGCCGACGCCGACAAGGCAGGATTCGACCAGAGGTCAGTATCCGCCACGATGGTGCGAACCGTGACATTTTCATCAACACCGACCGCGGGCGAATCCTGCGTCCTCTCCTCGTCCTTGACGATGGTGATTTGACACTCTCAAAGGAACACCTAGAGTTCGTTCGCTCCGGCGAATGGACCTTCAACGATCTCGTCGCAAACGGAGTCGTAGAGTGGATTGACGCTGAAGAGGAAGAAGACCTTCTCGTCGCTCCTCGTCCATTCGATCTTCCGATGGAATCGCCAGAACACGGCCGACCAATCAATCCAGCAGATGTCGAATGGGTTAACCTTGGACAAGAACAAATCACTGAGGCTAAACTTCGCGTCGAGGTCAAGCTGCCTAACGGCGACGCGGTTTTCGAAGAGTTCAGCGTTCCTTTGAATTACTACCAAGAGGATGTTGATACCCTCCGCCGAAAGCAGAAGAGGAACAACACTGTCCTCGTCTACTCGCACGTGGAGATCGATCCGCAACTCATCCTCGGAGTTTGCGCGTCCCTTGTTCCATATCCGGAGCACAACTCGACGCCGAGAGTCACCGGCGGTACAGCGATGGTCAAGCAGAGCCTCGGCCTACCGAGCGCCAATTACCGTTTGCGCCCAGACACTCGTATGCACGTAATGCACTACCCCCAGCAGTCGATTGTCGGTACTCGCTCGATGAAGACAACGAACTTCGCTCAGCGCCCTGGTGGCCAGAACTTCGTTGTCGCGATTCTCAGCCACCACGGCTACAACATGCAAGACGCCGTCGTCATGAATCGCGCTGCAGTTGAGCGCTCGCTCGCTCGCTCATCCTTCATCCGCACCTACAACGCCGAGAACAAGCGCTTCCCTGGTGGACAGGAGGAGCGCATCGAAATTCCAGGAACTGGGCTTGACGAGGTTAAGGGAATGAAGTCCTGGGAGAGTTACACTCACCTCGAGCGTGACGGTCTTCCAACTCCTGAGACTCACCTTTCGAGCGTAGGCGGAGACACCAGCGTTCTCGTTGGTAAGACCAGCCCGCCTCGATTCCTTGAGGAGTCACATGGGCACTTCCTGCAAGCTCAGGAACGCCGTGAGTCCTCTATGATGGTCCGAAACGGAGAGTCCGGCTGGGTCGACAATGTGTTTGTCACCGAGTCCCTCGATTCTGGTCTTCTTTGCCGCATTTCTCTGCGAACTGAAAAGATCCCTGAACTTGGCGACAAATTCGCCAGCCGTCACGGACAGAAGGGTATCATTGGTCGCCTCGTCGACGAGAAGGATATGCCTTTCACCGCCGATGGAATCGTCCCAGATCTCATCATCAATCCTCACGCGATTCCATCGCGAATGACCGTCGCCCACGTCCTTGAGATGATCGGCGGCAAGGTCGGAGCAATGGAAGGACGCAAAATCGATGGTACCGCCTTCAGTGGAGAGAAGGAAGATTCCCTCCGCTCAGGACTACTGCGAAACGGTCTCGCCCACACTGGTCGCGAGTCGATGGTCAGTGGGGAGACTGGAGAGGCATTCACTGCCGACATCTTCACTGGAGTCATCTTCTACCAGCGATTGCATCACTTGGTGAGTAGCAAGTTGCACGCCCGCAGTCGCGGTCGCGTGCAAATTCTCACTCGGCAACCAACCGAGGGTCGTGCGCGACAGGGTGGTCTGCGATTCGGAGAGATGGAGCGCGATTGTCTGATTGCGCACGGAGCCTCGATGGTCATCAAGGACAGACTGCTTGACGAGTCTGACGGCTGGCCACTGATGGTGTGTAACAACAGTGGTTGTGGGCACATCGCTTACTACGATTGGAAGAGACGCACTCCTGTGTGTCCTGTATGTGGTGACCGAGCAGATGTGCATTCGGTACAGACTTCCTACGCATTCAAGCTGCTTCTGGACGAAATGAAAAGTCTTGGAGTTGCCATGCGACTTGAACTGGGGGACCAAAGATGAGCGCCCGCGGAGTAGCCCAAATCCCCAAGAGGATTGAATCGATAAAATTCAGCTTGATGGATCCGAATGAGATCCGTAAGATGTCGGCCGTCGAGGTAAAGACTGCTGACACCTACAAGGACGACGGTCACGCATACAAGCAGGGTCTGATGGACCCGAAGATGGGTGTTATCGACCCTGGAATCCGCTGTGAGACCTGCGGGAATAAGCACGATGATTGCCCGAGTCACTTCGGTCACATCGCACTCGAGCTTCCTGTGATGCACATAGGATTCACTATGCTGATCAAGACCTCACTGAAGTCTACGTGCAATGAGTGCAGCCACATTCTGCTTCACAGTGCAACCGATACTCACCCTCTCGACCCAGAAAAGTCCGAGCAGGACTACTACCGAGATCGAGTTTACGACGTAATGCGCAAGCACGGAGTTGGCTCGACCGAATTCAAGAAGATCATCAAGGAAATTGAGAAGGAGTGCTCGAGCAAGAAGCGCGCTATCTGCATGCACTGTGGATCTGAGCAAGGTAAGATCATGCTCGACAAGCCTACCACCTTCAAGGAGAAGAAGTCCGACAAGGGTGAGCACAAGTTGAACGCTCGTGACATTCGTGAGTGGCTCGAGAAAATCCCTGACCAGCACCTTATCTTCCTTGGGATGGACAGCGATTCAAGCCGTCCAGAGTGGTCAATCATGAAGGTTCTACCAGTCCCACCGATTACCGTACGTCCTTCGATTACACTCGATAGCGGCGACCGCTCCGAGGACGACCTGACTCACAAGTTGGTTGACGTTCTCCGAATCAACCAGCGTCTGCGCGAGAACCGTGACTCTGGTGCGCCACAACTGATTGTCGAGGACTTGTGGGAATTGCTTCAGTACCACGTCACTACCTACTTCGATAACCAGACTAGCGGAATCCCACCCGCTCGACACCGTTCCGGTCGTCCTCTCAAGACGCTTTCACAGCGCCTTAAGGGCAAGGAAGGTCGCTTCCGTAGCAACCTTTCCGGAAAGCGCGTGAACTTCTGCGCTCGAACCGTCATTAGTCCAGATCCCAACCTCGGAATCAACGAGGTTGGTGTGCCAGTACACACGGCGAAGG
>CAXGBP010000091.1:0-4263 GCA_964007685.1 uncultured Candidatus Poseidoniales archaeon
CCAATCGAGAGACCAATCGCCACGATTATAACTATCAGAGTGCCGCTCGAAAAGCCGAGCAGTACCTCATCTCCGCTCATCAAATCATTCAACATTCCACTAGGGAAACCCGCCTCCGAAGCGCCTGTATCAGACTCGTCCTGCATGTTCCGGCCGACGACGACCCCGCGATAAACCCCGCGCCGGTCCTACGGACCGCGATATAGCGAGGGATTGAAGACCGCCTCTTGAGTGGCTAAAGCGTTCCCATGGCGAGTAGCGTGTCCATTTCTGATTCCGATGAAGTCTATCGGGCACGTAGAATCCCTGCAATTGCCCTACTTTTGCCGCTTCTACTATCCGTGGCCGCTCCAATTGCTATGGTGGCCCCAGTATCAGCTCAAGAGCCTGAAACGGGACTTACACCTGAAGAAATCTGGTCATCAGAGTATGTGAACCAGATATTCCCATGGGGTCCACACGGTGATTTTGAACAACTTCAGTTCCGTGAGTATCATGACTACTTCTCAATGAAAGAGAGGATGCAGCAGTTGGCTGCCTACTATCCGGAATTCCTCCAGTTTCACGAAGGTCTTCTGGGAGGAGTAAACGCCCGCGGCGATGAAATGACATCTACTGAATACGAAGGCTGGTACTACAACCACCCCAGCCCATGGATGAAGATTACCGGTAATGTACAGGGTGGCGAGTACAACGAATACAATGATGACGACGGGAATTACGCTGATCGCCCAGATGTCATGTTGGTCGGAAACCACCACGCTCGCGAGTGGATGTCCTACGAGGTACCGATGCTCTTCCTCGAGACTGTGGCGTACTACTATGGCAAGGCCGCCATCGACAATGATGGCGACGGATTGATTGACGAAGATGGATGGGATGGAGTTGACAATGATGGCGATTGTCTAAGTTTGAATTCATCAGCACAAGATTACAACGGAGACGGCATCAATTGTGGTCCAGGAGACCTTGGCGTTGACGAAGACTTCTCTGAACAATTCATTACAGACATGGTCAACACTCGAGAAATCTACCTAATACCAATGCTGAATGTCGATGGAAACCGCTACGACAGAGAAGAATACTGTGGTGAGACTGCTTGGGAGAATTGTAGAACTTCTGGTTGGAGAAAGAATCTACGTGACAATACGGTTACTGGTGTGACCCCAATTCCAGATGTTGATGAGCAAGTCGATCCATCCTGCGATGGAGTCGATTTGAACCGCAATTATCAGTTTGAATGGGGAGCACCACTCGGAGCGACCGGGCCTCTATTCCCTGGAATGTGTTATGCGGGAGATGCCGGAGCAAACAACGACGTCTACAACGGCCCAGTCAATTACGAAGATAACGACGGAGACGGACTAGTCAATGAGGACCACGTCGACGGTAAGGACGACGATGCTGATGGACAGACCGACGAAGATTGGATGGGTGGCAACAGTGAGCCTGAGACCAAGTTTATCCAAGATTTGACTGAGATGAACGACGACGACGGAGACGGGGCTTCCGACTTCAAGTCCACACTCACATGGCATTCCTTCTCAGAGCTTGTCTTGTGGCCATGGGGACACTGCACGAATTGCGATAATCCAGACCAAGAATACCTCGAATATCATGGATACAAAATGGGGGATATGACCGAATATGCACCAATGCAGTCATCCGATCTCTACCCGACGACTGGCGATTTCTGTGATTGGCACTACGGTGTACACAACTCCTACTGCTATACAATCGAGATCGGCAATGCCTTCCATGAATACCCCGAGGATATTGCTCACATCGCCGTCAGAAACCTCGGCGTTCCGTTCTATATGATTGAGATTGCCGATGACCCAAGATATCGAGCCATAGTAGGGATAGAGAACACCACCTCTACACAATGGCTTGCGGAACCAAGCAATGTCACAGTTCCATCCAATGGCGACATACCAATCTCAATGTGTCTAGACAAGGCCTTCCCCTTCACTCCTGATATCAATCGTACTCATCTAATGTGGAGATTCGTCGAGCCGAATAGACAACAGAATGACTACGGCCCAACTGAGTGGATCGATGTGCCATGGAGCATTTCGGCATTCATGGAGCCTGGAGAGCAGTGCATACTGCTCGATGGTTCCAACGGGACTATGCTTGAGAGCTACATTCCACTGCCAGACACATCGGTTGGTAAGATTCAGTACAAGGCAAAATTAGGCACTACAAACGGGGCTTTCCCCTTTACATATCCTCCTTCGGATACCGCGAATTATTACGAATTGTCGATTCCTTATCGTGCACCATTCGGCTCGGGAGTTTTTGCTCTGCTAATGTTCACCTTCATCGCGACGATGGTCTGGGGTGGACTGGGTTTCACGCTACGGGCGATGTTCGACGATGAAAGGGGAGTGCTCGGATTACCCGAGGACCATAGCCATCTCGTTGACGAGGAGGGTTCCTGATGTCCGAGGAGGGATCCGATCAATTTAGTGGGCGCCTCGGACTGATTTTCGCTACCATCGGCGCCGCTATCGGCACCGGTAATATCTGGCGCTTTCCGAGGATGGTCGGCGCCAACGGAGGAGGCTCCTTCCTCGTTCCATGGCTCATCTTCCTCTTTCTATGGTCGGTGCCGCTGATTATCGCCGAGTTCGCACTCGGCAAGCGAAGTCGCACTGGAACTGTTGGAACATTCCGTATCTTCGCGGGCAAGCGCTTCGCTTGGATGGGGCTTTGGACAGCCTGGATTTCGACCGCTATCGGATTCTATTACGCGGTCGTGACAGGCTGGTGTATCAATTACTTCCAGACCGCTATCCGCGGTGGCCTCGGCTCCGAGGTCGATACCGTCGAAGTCTGGAATTCCTTCCTCAACAATCCTCTCGAAGTCGTCTTCTTCCAAGCCATCGCCGTTGCCATCACGATGCTTGCCATCTGGAAGGGCGCGAAGGCCATCGAGAAGGTCAACGTCGGCCTGATGATTTCGCTCTTCGTTCTCCTCTTCGCCGCCCTCTTCCTCGCCTTCGTGATGGACTTGGATGACGGCAGCCTCGACGGCTTCGTCTACATGTTCAGCATCCAACCAGAATATCTCATGCAGCCGGAGACTTGGATTAACGGCCTCTCGCAATCAGCATGGTCCTGTTCGGCCGGAATGGGCATGGCAATCACTTACTCTGTCTACATGCGCAAGGATGAGGATACTACTCTCAACGCGGCGACGATGTGCCTTGCCAACAATAGCATCTCCATCATCGCCGGCCTCACCGTTATGATGGCAGTTTTCGCTGTGGTCGACGATCCACTTGCAGCGGTAAGTGGAGGCTCCAGTGCAATCACCTTCCTCGTGCTCCCCGAAGTGTTCGCACAAGCACCGGGCGGTCCAATCGTTCAGTTGATGATGGTGACGATGTTCTTCCTCGCACTTTCATTCGCTGCCCTCACATCGATGATTTCCACCGTCGAACTATGCGTTCGAAACTTCGTCGATCACGGAATCGACCGCCCGAAGGCGGTCGGCTTCACTTCCATCGCAATATTCCTCTTCGGTCTGCCTAGCGCAGGGCTGTGGATATTGGTGGACGATTCGACTGGTGTGGTATTCCCTCAATTCCTCGAGGTGCAGGATCACATCTGGGGCTATGGCCTAATGTTCAGCGGACTGTTCATCGCTTACTCGATTTGGAAGTACGGATGGAACCGCTACCGAGTTTGGCAAGAAGAGAATGATATCGAGGGCTTCGATTACCGCGATTATCTAGACCATGGAGTGTCCTCATTCCGAGATGATTTCATCAATACCGGAGACAATGATTGGTGGATTGGAAAGTGGTGGGATTACATCATGTATCTCGGATTCCCACTAATGTTCAGCGTCCTCATCCTCTCCTACTTCGGCGACATGCTCGTCAATGTCGAAAACCCTTGGGACCCGACCAATGCTCACGGTATCTCAATCATTCTGCTTTTCTGGGGGGTGACGGCAGGACTGTTCATCGGTCTCAACCGCTACATCCTCGTCAATCGCATGGTTCCGACGACCGAAGATTTCTGGCTTCTAGCAATTATATCTGGAAATTACAGGCTTGAGCCGCGCCCTCTCTACAGAAATGTCCCTGAGGGCGCGGAAGTCTCAATCGACACTCTTCCCGGTGGCGAGGACCCATACATCGTCCAAGCTGGAGATAATCTACCAGCCACTTTCATTGATGATTATGGGAATACGAGGTCGCACACCGGTGCGACCCTCGATGCGGAACTCGTCTGAGGGAATCAATTGCT
>CAXGBP010000092.1:0-4258 GCA_964007685.1 uncultured Candidatus Poseidoniales archaeon
ACGGCGTGAAGGGATCGTCGGACCCCCAAGGGTCGACCGCCCCGTCATCGTAGCGACCCAGTCGGTCGTACAAATTCTCGATTATCGCATAGGGCCAATCTGGGTTGTCGGGGCCGAAACGCTCCGCCATTCGGTCCCCCTCGCCGCCGTGGAAGTGCATAGGTACCTCAAGGCGGCGCAACATCCCATCAGGAATCCCTCCCATCGCGAAGAGATGTTCGGAACCGCCACGCCCAAGCACCCGATCGGGTACCGAATCCTCATCGACGGGTGCCTCGCATGCGTCGACGATTGTGTCAATCATTGCATCGTAAGCCGCATCCAATCCTCCCTCGTGCGTTATCGCCTCGATTGTTCCCATCACACCTAGAGGGTCGAGTTCGCCAGTCAGCATCTGTAACCAAGTGTGATGCGACAAACAACGCAAAATCCACGGGTCAGCAGCTACATGCCTCCAAGCAGCGAAAGGACCGCGAGCACGGTCGCCAGGTTCAGGCAGCAGACCGTGCTCGATGAAAGCGCCCTTCAGACCACCCAAACGAGTTGGGTCCATCGTGATGTGAGCATTGGCAAGCGTCTCTTCGGTCAGCAACCACCAATCAGGCCCCTCTCGACGCGTCGAAATCGCATCGTGTAACTCATCATAATCACCGAAAGACGGTGGTAAAGCGCCCGACTGAGCGTGTGTTCGGAGAACGTGAGAGGTCATTCCAGAGTCAACCCTGTGATGAAAATATTCGTGGTCAAAACCAAAGATAAAAGCGAGGTCGAGCGCCAACATTTCAACATCTTCCATGCCATCTGCATTCATCCTATTAGCGATTATAGCAGCTTGTTCAGAGAGCGCGTCAGCATTGCAGTGAATCCCCCAATCGAGATCGACATCTGGGCCCTCGGAATCACGTCGAAGCATCGGTCGATACCAGAAAGCGCGCAGACCGACATCAGCCTCACCCATGGTCTCAGGACCGTGAATGAAGGGGGTGCCCTCGCCCATCCGCAGTCCGCCCATACCGGTCATGGCCATCGAGCCCTCGCCGTGGGCTATCAAGCGATTGTCTGATGAAGGGCACGCGGGACAGCGGGTTGAGAGTCATGCGCGCGCAGTCTTCCTCCTTCGACGTGGCGCGCATCGTGCGCGAACTTCGGACAATGGTCGGCGTTCGTGCACGTAAGGCGTATCAACCGCACTATGAGCAGGTTGTTCTGCGACTAAATCCGAAGGGAAAACCGCCGATTGATTTGGTGATTGTTCGGGGTAAGCGGCTGTATATGTCGCGGCGTGATAGGCCAATGCCGAACAATCCATCTCCTTTTGCGATGCTTTTGCGAAAACACCTGGGAAATTCACGTTTAGTTGCAGTTGAACAGGTTGGATTCGATAGAGTTTTGATATTGACATTCGAGCATGGTGGTGGTCGATTGAAACTAGTCATCGAGCTATTTCGAGATGGCAATGTTCTGCTACTGGATGATGAAGATGTAATCATTCAGCCGTTGACTCATGTAAAATACGCCAGCCGATCACTGAAGCGTGGAGAGCAATACATTCCTCCACCCGAAACTGTGGATCCACGTGGGCTCGACCGAGCTGAATTGGATACGATTCTGGATGAGTCGAACCATTCGATGATTCGTACCCTAGCCGCGCGGATAAATCTGGGGCGGATTTACGGGAACGCTGTTTGTACCGCGGCTGGAATAGGGTTGGATGAGCCTGCAGATTCACTTGATGAAGAGCAGAGGCAGGCTCTCAGCGATGCGATGACTGGCCTTCTTGAGGAATTATCAGAAGGTGAAGGATCGTATCTCTGGTTCGAAGATTCTGACGGACTGATGGCGTGGAAAGCGGCAGAGGATCCTGTCAGCATCGATTCGGCGAGTTCTGGAATTTCCGAATTCTCACCAATCGAATTGCCATTCATGGACTCGTCAATGCAAGTCGACATTGAGAACCTCTCTGCGGCTTATGATGCCGTCTTCGGAGCGCACGATGCGATAGCCTACATCCGCCGCGAGGAGGAAAAACTCGCTGCGGTGGGCGAGGACGAGGAAGAGCAGCGCGCCAAGTTGGACCGCAGGGCGGTACAGCAACGCTCTGCTATCGAGCGATTTGAGTCGCAAGCCATCTTGACTCAGGTTCTTGCCAAGTCGATTCAAGATAATTGGACACATGTCGACGATCTACTCAGTCAAGTCAATTCGCTAATCGAGAACGAGGACTGGCAAGCCCTTGACCGGAAGGTGGAGGAGGTAGCGTGGATTGACCGAGTCGACCCGGCTAAGCGAACCATTCTCGCCCGGCTGCCAGATGAGGATAACGAGCCGGGAGCCAGTGTCACCCTCGCGGTTGAGAAGAGTGTTCATCAGAACGCTCAGACCTATTTCGAACAAGCTCGAACTCTCAAAGACAAGGCAAAGGGAGCCAAGGCAGCACTTGAGCGGACTGAAACACAGGCTACGAAAGAGCAGGCCAAGCGGGCAAAGGAAGCTGCTGCGGGTCGGGTCAGGCTAGCAAAGCGTAGCAAGCGCTTCTGGTTCGAAAAGCATCGCTGGGGGATTCTTTCAGACGGTCGAATGATTGTCGGAGGTCGCGATGCAAAAGGAAATGACACGGTTGTCCGCAAGTATCTGCGATCAACCGACCTCTATATCCACGCCGACTTACACGGCGCACCATCTTGCTCACTGAGATTGCGTGACGGGCTCGAAGTCGACCCAAATCCAATCGGATTCAGGCCTGAAGGAGTTGCTTCGTTGAAGATCTCACAGGAATTTGCCGATGGACTGGAAGATGCACAGAATCTGCCCGCCGAGATCATCGAAGAAGGCGCGCAACTTGCAATTGCATGGTCGCGTGCATGGGGTAGCGGTGGGGCAGCTGCAACCGCTTTCCACGCCCGCCCAGCACAGGTCTCAAAGCAGACTGAGAGCGGCGAATCAATAGGTCGTGGAGCCTTCGTTGTCAGAGGTCAGAGGACTTGGTATCGCGATGTGCCGATGGAGATTGCCATCGGCTTCGCTACTATCAACAATATTCCAATTCCAGTCTCAGGAACCGCGGCCGGAGTCTCGAAAATTTGCCAACGTTGGGCGCTCATAAAGCCCGGCCGAGAGAAGAAAGAGACCATCGCCAATCGAATCGCCAAAGCCACCGGATTGGCTCAGGACGATGTCCTCTCAGCCCTTCCGTCCGGCGCCTGTGAAATCGTAGATCACGGACTCTTAGGTTGAAGTCACTTAGACCGCTTTTCATCCCACTCAGGTTTTGTGATAGCGTACAATTTAGCGTCAACATAGTGGTCGTAGAGCCATTCCCTATCCTTGGTTATGCCCTCTAATCTCATTCCGATTCTTTCTGCTACCTCGCAACTTGCTACATTTTCGACAGCAGCCTCGAGGACGAATCTGTGTAGGTTTAGGTCATCGAAGCAATGTTCCATCAATCGAATACAAGATTTCGTCACATAACCATTTCCAATTTGATTTTCGGCCAACCAATAGCCAACTCCACATCCCTTGTTTCCCCAATCAATCCAATTCAAACTAATCGTTCCGATTAGATTGCCATCTAGACGGATAGCGTAGAGTATTCCCTCTCGCTTCTCATACTCTTCTAGACTCATAGAAATGAACGAAATTTCGTCCTCGATACTTTTTGTTCCATCTAACCATCCAAGCCACTCCCTAAGGTGCATTCTGTTGGAATCAACTACTGAAAATAACTCAGGTGCATCGTCCATTCCAATCAAAGAAAGTTCTAGCCCCTTTTCTACATCCATACGTATTGCCGGTCGTAGGTCGCCGCCATCTCGCTGCGGCCCTCCGCATCTACCAGCCATGAAATGGCGGCTAAATTTGTGGTTTAGAGGGTTCGGATTCGGAACTGTGGCTTGGGTAACGATTCAAGCGTGGAGTGTCATCCGAGGAACATGGGCGGCTCAAGCAACGACGGGAATTGGACCTATGGCGACTACCTACAACTACCAGAACTCCTCTCTCTCCAAGGCGAAAATCGTGATGTTAGCCCTGATGAAATGCACTTCATAATCGTCCATCAGACCTTCGAGCTTTGGTTCAAGCAAGTGATTCGCGAACTTACCGAAGTTCGCGACATTCTCAATCAGAATCACGTGCCTGAGGATGACATTCCTCGGGCGGTCGACCACCTTAGGCGAACGACCGAGATATTTCGCTTGATGGGGAATCAATGGACTGTTGTCGAGACCATAACTCCGCAAGGATTCCTTGCATTCCG
>CAXGBP010000093.1:0-4256 GCA_964007685.1 uncultured Candidatus Poseidoniales archaeon
GCTGGTCCGCCATGTCAGGCGACATATCCGACAACGAGGAATCGGTGCTCGAGTTTGAAGGCACCACCGTAAATGGCACTGTTTCGTTCCTGTATAACATCTCGACCGAGAGCGGCTACGACTTCCTGCGCTTCTACGTCGACGGCGTCCAGTTGGCCTCTTGGTCCGGTGTTCAGGCAGGCAACTACTCCACCCCCGTCATACTCGGCCAGCACACTTTCACTTGGAAGTACACAAAGGACGGCTCCACAAGCAGCAACCACGACGCCGTTTGGATCGACAACGTCATCATCCCCATGGCGAACTACACTGAGGAGGTGGAGGCGCTTGTCGAGTCGATAATCCAGTTGACCACCAGCGCGGGTGCAACCAACACCTTCCTCACGGTGCTCAATCCCTACTCGATGCTCTCCAACCCACGCTCGACATGGTCAGTGGGAGACTCCGGACACACAATTGATGACATTACGGGCCAATATCAGGAAGATATCGGCCCGGACACTGATTGGTATTGGCGAGAAGACGGTGGTGGCTGGGACACCCTCGGCCATCTTGTTTTGGTGAATGATACGCAGATTTCGAAGGGGCACGGCTGGGCAGTGAATCCAGAAGTCAATGTCGATGAAGATGGCAATATCCACATCGTCTGGATCGATGGACGCAGCACTTTCCCGTCGAAGGAAGGACCGAGCCAATTGCACTACATGCAAATCGATCCAGACCGCCAAGGAGCCCTCGACGGTGAGCCGAATGGGCTTGTGCTTGAGGAAGTAATGACGGTGAAGGATACCGCGGTCGTGCAATCTAATCTAATCTGGGGAGCGAACCCGCGAGTTGACTTAGACCGCGATGGCTCGATTCACATCACATGGTTCGAGACGCAACCGGCGAGGGCTGGCGATGCTGGAATCGTCGAGTTGCGTTGGACTCGAATCCAATCGCCGGTTATGAACGGATTCGAAGAGCTGCCGTTGAACCGATATCTCACACAAGCATACAGCGTGGTCAACACGCGTACAATTACAAGCAGCACACAGAATCTGATGGGCGTCTTCGGTAGTGAATTCGATACGAACGCTCAGCCGATAGTCAAGTTTGAATGGCCTGAGCGCACTATCGCTTGGACTGCCAATGATTGTAATGAGGCTGATAGCCAAGCGAATAAGTGGGATGTCTGCAAGTGGGACGAGGACATGTATGACATGGCCCTCGACCTCCATCCTACCGAGTCTGGGCATGTCACCATGCAGCCCGGACAATCGGTTGAGGTGGCCCTGAATCTTCGAGGAATCCAAATCCCCGGCTCGGCTGATCCTGTGATGATTCAGGTCGCTGGCGCCCTAGATAATTGGGAAATCGCGGGGGGCTTCGGTGAGAATTACCAGCCTACGACCACTATCACCGAAGGTGGAAATGAAGAGGTATTCCTGCTGCTTCGAGCGCCCGACATTCGATTAGTCAATGATGACCAGTCATTCGATGTTCTCGTGACGGTTCAATCGACAACGGATGACTTCGCAAACGCCCAGCGTTCTGTGCGAGTCGATTTGGTGAACGAGAATGACTGGAACGACGACGATCAGGACGGTGTCGCCGATGAAGATGATCAATGTCAATTCGGCGAGACCGATTGGTACTCTGGCACGATGACGGATTTCGATGGCGACGGCTGCCAGGACGCTACCGAGGACCTTGATGACGACAATGACGGCGTCGAGGATTTGCTGGATGAGTGCCCGACGGGTGCGATGAACACGGATCGAGTCGATGCTGATGGCGATGGTTGCGATGACCTGCTTGAGGACATCGATAACGATGGAGACTTGGTACCAAACCATCTCGACCAGTGTCCGAATGGAGCTCAGTACTGGACTTCCTTCTCTACCGACCACGATGGTGACGGATGCCGTGACGCGGATGAGGATGATAACGACGATAACGACCCATACCTCGACATCGATGACAATTGCCCAACCGGAACCATCGGTTGGACAGGAGAGGCTTATGATCACGATTCAGATGGCTGTCAGGACTACGAGGAAGACCTCGATGACGATAATGACGGAGTCCTCGACCGCGACGACTCATGCACCTACGGAATGCTCGATTGGACTTCGAATGAGGTCAATGATCACGATGGAGATGGATGCAATGACATCTACGAGGATGCTGATGTCGACGACGACGGCATCCTTGACGACAAGGATCTGTGCACGACTGGGAAGTTCGGCTGGGACTCAGGCCCGTTGAATGATTGGGATGGTGACGGATGTCACGATACAGAAGAGGACTTAGACGATGATGGAGATGGATACCTCGACACTGAAGATTCATGCGTCCGCAGCATGTCTCCGAATATCGTTGACGCAGACTTCGATGGTTGCGATGACAGAAATGAGGACACCGACCTCGACAATGATGGAATCGAATCCTCTGAGGATAATTGCGAGACCAACCCGAATCCGGGTTGGATTTCGGCTCTCAATTCAGACCGTGACCGCGATGGATGCGCCGACGCGACCGAGGACCAAGATGACGATGGCGACGGAATACTCGATATCGACGATGCTTGCCCGATCAGCAATCGTGTGACAATAGATCACGATAGCGATGGCTGTATGGACGAATTCGACTTGGATGACGATAACGATGGCGTCCCTGACACCCGCGATCAGTGTGTTCACGGCGCTATTGGTTGGACCTCTACCAAGCAGACTGACATCGACCGCGATGGCTGCTGGGATTCAGTTGAGGACATGTCTCTGCCGCGTGGAATACTCGCTACAATCACTGACTCTCCTATCCTGATGGCCGCTCTCGCTGGGCTCGCTCTAGTCGGAATGGCAGGAGCAGCGATGCAGTCCCGCAGTCGCGGCCGACGCCGTGACGAAGGTCGCGACGGAACCCGAGAAGTCATCGATTCGATGCGCGATGAGGAGGCGGTTTGGTCGGTTAAGACCAAGCCAATTGAGACTCCAAAATCGATGGAAACAGCGACGGGAGACCAATTCCAGAAATTGGTTGAGACTGGCTATTCGCCTGAGGTCGCCCGAGCAATCGTCGCCTCTGAAGAAGCACTGAGGAATCGCGGAGAGGAGTGAATCGCGATGAAGAGGGATGCGGTGGCGATTCGCCATCCGTGCCCTCTAGTAGCGGTCGAGCACCTTGAAAACAACCAGGGGGGTTGAGGGATGCGAGGCAACCACATGAGAGCGGTCCGAGTCGAGTGCGCATACGCATCCCTCGAACACGATGCTCGAGCCCTAGCAGCCTTGCAGTGCATTTCCTGGGACTTCCGTTCGATGCTCGGAATGGTTGATGGAAACCTGCGCATTATGGTAGAGTGCATCACCATCGACGGTAATTGTCCCCCGCCAGGCACCCATGTTGGAGGAATCCACCTCGTTGAGATTCTCGAGGAGTGGAGTTCAGACATCCTCACTCACCATCTGGTAGTGATGGAATTCGCCGCCGATTTCGTCGGTCATTACTTCCACGGCGGGGACCTCGCCATCCTCGCTGGATCGAACTTCACGGCCAATGGCTTGGTTCTCCAAATCGCCGGCCGCCACGAGGTGATGGTCCGCTTCCTGACAGATGTAAGGTCGAAGATGCCTGTAGAACGAGTCACCTCAGCAAAGGGCTCGAAAGGTTTGGTCCAGAAAGGTCCGACCCTGCAGCAGCATCGAGTAGTTCGCCTCGCTCATGAGAGGGGTTGGTACGAGGTGCCCAAGCGCACCTCGATTAGGGACCTCGCAGAAAATCTCGGCCTCTCCAAATCGACTGTGGCTGAGCAATTAGTCAAGGCCGAGGGGGAAATTGTCGCAAGTTTCCTCGATTCTTCGCTCGACTCAGAATGAGTCGAGTCGAGTCTGCTGACCGCGCTTCACAAACCAAGAGTTGCGTAAATCATCTGACGCTGAGACGCGCGGTCCGACATAATCGACAGCCTCCTTCAGCGAATCGAATTGCTTCGGAGTCTGTTTCATTGCTTCCCGCACGGTTTCCCGAATCAGCCAGACTCCGACCGGAGCCCAGTAACCTTCACCGATGTCACGCCAGATCAAACAGGCTCCTGAGCGTCCGACTGAGAGCATGTGTTCGAGGACGCCTAAGCGTGCAGCATAGTAAGCTCCAGTGATGCGGTCAGCGTATTTTGTCCGTGGTTTCATCTCTTCCCAATCTCCTATGACTCCCCCCGAATCGCTCCACAGCGAGCCTTTGGTCCAGGCTTCGAGCATATGGAATGCCCATAG
>CAXGBP010000094.1:0-4251 GCA_964007685.1 uncultured Candidatus Poseidoniales archaeon
ACCTCGCTAATCGCATCGACGTGCTCCATACCAGAGACTACCATCCCGTAGACTGTATGGCAGGATTGCCCTTGAGCCGCGCAATCCTTTCCTTCATTCCAATCTAGATGGCTAGGTGTAGAGTCGCTTGGGACGATGTAGAACTGACTTCCGTCTGTGTTCAGGCCAGCGTGTGCTGCCGCGAGAGCACCGGGGCCATGTTTGAGGCCGTTCGTGTGCTCACCGGGAACCGACCAATCCTCAACGTCACAACTCTGGGAAGTATACTGAACGCCGATGCTATCGTGAGTTTGCCCGTTACAATAGCCATACCATTGGCCAGAGTATCCGCCAGCGCCATCCATCATTTCGATGTCTCCGCCTTGAACCATGAATCCATCGATCACGCGGTGGAATGTTGTGTAATCGTAACGGGAATTATCGACGAGATAGAGGAAGTTCTCGACATGCTTTGGAGCCTCATCGGGGTAGAGTTCGATGACTATTTCACCCTCGATTCGTGAATTCGGATCATCTGGGTGAATGTAAGACACCTCCAAGGTCACCGTGGTTCCCTCCAAAGGTTGCTCCAATGCCGCTCCTGCGTACTTGAAACCGACGAGGAAGATGATTATCGCGACCGAAATTGCAACGAGGCCAGCGGGAGTGGGGTTTCCATCATCGAATATCTGAAATCCCTTCCCAAGCGAGATTGACTGCTCGTCCATCATTGAAGCTAGCTTGTTCATCGAGCGACGAATATCTTTGTTTGATGACTCCAATTTTAGAGCCTGCTGATAATTCTTGTAAGCTCTCTGCCAGTGCTTCTTACGGTTACCCATATCGAGGTCGCCTTTGGTGATCATTGCCTCAGAGGCGAGGCTGGTGACACGCACCTTCTGTGAGTTGGTTTTGGCTGCCGTCCAACCGGTTGTTCTGAGGATGTCCAAAGCATCGTCTGGCTTACCCGACTCAATCAGCTCTTGGGCCTGGTCCAAGGCTTCCTTCAACTCACTCGGCATTGGAGGCATGGGCCCGCCGACCACGCCTCCCTTGAAAACCGCAACGGATGGGGATTCCTCGCATTCGGGAGACGATTTCTTCAGATTTTGAGGGGAAATTGCTCATTTCTGAGGGGAATAATACACCATAATTAGAGTAAATTACACGGAGACGCCTCGCTACGCGAGGGAATTAACAGACGGGAACGGCTAAGACCGAATTTCGCACGGGGCACGCTGCACAAGCACCCGCCAGTGCACCCAGACACCCCCGGAGACACCGAAAAGGATGGCTCAAATCGTCAATGATTTCACACTCAATATCGCCACTGCAAACGGAACGGGGTCGCAGTCTGCGAACCTGATTCTGCTACACTCTATGTTCGAGATGGGAGTTCCCGTCAGCGGGAAGAATCTCTTCCCGAGCAACATTTCTGGTCTTCCGACTTGGTTTATCATTCGAGCCAGCGACGCCGGCTATCAGGCCCCTGGTGATAAGACGCATATTCAAGTCGTGATGAACAAGGATACTTGGTTGGCTGATGTTGAGAAGGCGGAGCCCGGAACCATCATCATCCACAATATGGATGTGAAGTTGCCAGTCGAGCGCGACGATTGCGTCGTGCTCGGTATACCGATGACCAAGATGGCGAGAGCGATTAACCCGAAGTTAGCTCGCATGATCGCCAACATGTACTACGTCGGCGGACTCGCTGAAGTTCTAGGAATCGACGCCAACGCCCTGCAAGCTGCTCTCACTCAGCAATTCAAGGGCAAGGAGAAGGCGATTGAACTGAATACGCGGGCTATCGACGAGGGTCGAGCCTACGCAGCGGAGAATTGGAATTGCGATATCGGCTACGCTATCGAGTCTCGTGACAAGAATCCAGACACCTATCTCATCGAGGGCAACGAAGCGACTGCACTCGGCTGCCTATTCGGCGGAGTCAACATGCTCTCTTGGTATCCGATTACTCCATCATCATCCCTCGCCGAGTCAATCATCGGCTGGATACCGAAGATCCGTACAGCCGAGGATGGTGGTTCAACCTGCGCGGTCATCCAAGCAGAGGACGAACTCGCTGCCGCCGGTATGGTTGTCGGTGCTGGATGGGCCGGTGGACGCGGCATGACCGCGACCAGCGGCCCTGGAATTTCACTGATGTCAGAATTCATCGGCCTCGCGTATTTCGCAGAGGTTCCCGGAGTCATCTGGGATGTCAATCGCGTCGGACCATCCACCGGCCTACCGACTCGAACTCAGCAGGGTGACCTTAGCCTGCTGTATGAAGCCAGCCACGGAGACACTCAGCACATCGTCCTCATTCCAGGAACAGTCGATGAGTGCTTCGAATTCGGCTGGCGCGCTTTCGATGTGGCCGAGCGCTACCAGACTCTTGTCTTCGGCTTCTCTGACCTTGACCTCGGCATGAATCGCTGGGTTACCTCCGGCTTTGAGTACCCCAACCAGCCGCTCGACCGCGGTAAGGTAATCAGAAGCCAAGAACAACTCGACGCCATCGAGAATTTCGGTCGCTACCGCGACGTCGATGGCGACGGAATCCCATACCGCACCCTCCCAGGCAGCGGTCTCGAACCCATCCTCTACCGCGGCACTGGCCACGATGAGGACGGCGTCTACTCCGAGGACCCTGCCGTCTACCACGCAACCGTCACGCGCCTGCGCAGGAAGATTGACGGCGCGCGTGACGATCTACCAGCGCCAATCATCCGCGCTGAGAAGAACAAGCAAGTCGGAATCATCTACTATGGTTCGATGGAAAACACAATCACAGAAATCGACGATATCCTTGAACAAACCGGCCTGTCAGTAAGCACCTGCCGAGTAAGAGCTCTTCCTTACCACTCTGAAGTCGAGAAGTTCATCGCAGAGCACGAGCAAGTAATCGTCCTCGAAGTCAACCGAGACGGCCAGCTCTTCGGCATCCTGCGCAAGGAACTGCCAGTAGAACTCCTCAGCAAGATGCACTCTGTAGCATTCAGCGACGGAATTCCTCCACGCGCACGCGTCTACGCGGACATGGTACTCGAGGCGTTGAACTTGGCCTCGACTCAGGAGGTGACCGCATGAGCATGCGTCCAATCCAACTCAACGTCATCGACCTGCCAAAAGCAGACTACACAGGAGGCAAGTCCTCTCTGTGCCCGGGCTGCGGTCACGACCAGATATCCAATGTCATCATCCAAGCGGCATGGGAGAACGGGATCGCTCCCGAAACCATCGCCAAAATGTCAGGAATAGGCTGTTCATCGAAGACGCCGGCATACTTCCTCGGGAAGTCACACGGATTCAACACAGTACACGGAAGGATGCCGTCGGTGACGACAGGCGCTAACATGGTCAACAAGGACCTTGTTTTCCTCGGAGTTTCCGGTGACGGAGACACAGCATCAATCGGTATTGGACAGTTTGTACATGCGATTCGGCGCAACCTGAACATGGTCTACATCATCGAGAATAACGGAGTCTACGGACTAACCAAGGGACAATACTCCGCTACCGTCGAAAAGGGCTCAAAGAAGAAGAAGGGCGTTACCAACGAAAACAATCCTATCGACCTCTGTAAGATGGCGATTAACCTCGGGTGCGGCTTTGTGGCACGCTCTTTCTCTGGCTCCAAGAAACAACTCTCTTCCCTCCTACGCGCCGCTCTCTCGCACAAGGGAATGGCTGTCATCGATGTCATTTCACCATGCGTCACCTTTGCTAACAACGACGAGTCGTACCGCTCATACAACTATGTGAAGGCGAACGACGAGGTGTTGCACACTGTGGATTACATCCCTCACTTCACACCTCTTGAAGAGGTTGAGATTCCAGAGGGCGAGTATCAGGATATCGAACTATTCGATGGCTCGACTCTGCGCCTCGCTACGCTTGGAATTGATCATGACCCGAGTAATCCCGTTGCTGCACTTGCCGCGATTCATGAGGCTGAGGCGAGCGATAAGCACGTCACCGGACTTCTGCATTACAATTCTGAGATGAAGTCCGCTGACGAGGCGCTCGGCCTGACTGCAACTCCTCTCGTCGATCTCAGTGAGGCTGAATTACGGCCAAGCGAGCAAGCGCTGGCTGATTTGAATCAGTCCTTCCGCGCTTGAACTCCGTCAGATGCAGCCGGTTGGTTTGCGGTTCTGTTGAAATACGCAACCCGTCTCGGCGGGTCGCTAGTCCCTTAGTGTAGCGGTCCATCATATGGCACTCTGGATGCCATGACCCTGGTTCAAATCCGGGAGGGACTACCAA
>CAXGBP010000095.1:0-4228 GCA_964007685.1 uncultured Candidatus Poseidoniales archaeon
GTATGACTACGACTCAATGGGTTCTCGCAGACGAAGTCGAGAACTTCTTGCTTCTTTGTACAGAGTATTGTGGTGATGACCACGCGTACATGATTGCGGGAGTCAGCGTTCACGCTTGAGGAGGTGTTTGAATGGAGAGAAAGACATTGATTACGCGCAGTATGGTAGCATTGATTCTAATCTCAGTCGCAATGGTGGCTTCACCTGCGGTCAATTCACTACCTACTGGCGTCGGAGGTACTGGAATTCAGACTAGCGGCTGTAATTGCCACGCAGCTGCACCGACCGCAACCATCGACATTACACTCGATGGTTTGCCAGAAGAGTACAATGCCTCCGAGACTTACACAATCACCGTCTCATTCGACGGTGGACCTGTCGAGTCCGGAATTAACTCCGGCGGATTCAACCTCTGGGCCTCCGGCGGAGAATTCACCGTTATCGATGCGACCGTGCAGTCGCGTGCGCCTGCAGAGGTTACGCACACAGAAGCGGGCAATGACTACCGAACTTGGACACTCGAATGGATGGCTCCAAGTCACGGTCGCGATGTCGCCTTCATCCTTCACGTCAATTCGGTGAATGGAGATGGTTCGAATAGTGGAGATTCGTGGAATCGCCTCGACCTCTCAGTCGCCGGCTCTCTCGGACCCGGTCTAGATCCAGCCGACCCATTCACGGTGCTGGCGACTCTGATTATCATCTCCAGCGTCCTTCTGGTCATCACCATTCTCTACGGATTCTACCGCACGAACCCGGACGCCTTCGATTGGGAGCACCTTGCCCCATGGATTATCGAATGGTTGACTAGCACCGACCACAAGAAAATTGGAACTCTTTACTTCGTTCAGGGTCTATTCTTCCTCGGAATCGGCGGGATTCTAGCGATGATGATTCGCTTACAACTAGCGGGGCCTGAAATGGGCTTCATCTCGCAGGATCAATACAACCAATTCTTCACACTACACGGCACGACGATGATTTTCCTCGCTGCAATGCCGATGATAGCAGGCTTCGCCAACTGGATAGTGCCGCTGCAGATAGGTGCGCCCGACCTCGCCCTGCCGAGACTCAACGCCCTCTCATTCTGGCTGCAACCATTCGCGGCTTTGCTAATCTTCACCGGTGTATTCTCCGGCCAAGGAGCCGATACCGGCTGGACTGGATATGCACCATACGTGGTCAGCGCAGGTGCGCACTCCGGCGTGACGATGTGGGTTGCCGGCCAAATAATGCTGGTAGCATCATCGACGCTGACTGGAATCAATTTCCTGACCACGATGGCTGTCATGCGCGCCGAAGGGATGGGCTGGATGCAGATGCCTCTGTTCACTTGGTCTATCCTCGTCGCCAATGTGATGCTCTTCCTCTCAATCCCTGCCTTCGGTATCGGTCTTATCCAAGTCTATCTCGATCGAACTATCTCGACGGCATTCTACGATATCACAGCCGGTGGCGATCCATTACTGTGGAGTCACCTATTCTGGTACTTTGGTCACCCTGAGGTGTACGTCGTTATCGTGCCAGCCTTCGGTGTGATATCCGAGGTTCTTGCGACCTCGGCCCGCCGCTCGATTTTTGGATACCGCTCGATGGTCTATGCAATGGCGGGCATTGGAATCGTCGCTTTCATCGTCTACGGCCACCACATGTTCACCTCTGGAATGTCCCCCAGTCTTCGATTTGTAACCATGGTCACAACCATGCTTGTCGCCGTTCCGACTGGAATCAAGATCTTCAATTGGCTGAAGACGATGCACGGAGGCTCGCTGGTCTATCGTACACACACGCTGTGGGCGCTAGGTTTCCTCGTGACATTCACTCTCGGTGGAATCTCTGGAATGTTCTTCCCATCAATTGCGATGGACACGCACCTACACGAGACTTACTTCGTCGTCGCCCACTTCCACTACGTGTTGGTCGGCGGAACCGTCTTCGGATTCTTCGCCGCAATCTACTACTGGTATCCGAAGATGACCGGACGAATGCTCGATGAGAGACTTGGAACTCTCCATTTCCTCACCGCATTCGTCACCTACAACGGCATCTTCTGGCCAATGCATCGCCTCGGTGTCGTTGGCATGCCGCGCCGAACTCACACTTACTTCATCACCACAGATGATTTCACCAATCTACCAGAATGGGCAGCTGACTGGAACCTCTTCATCTCTGTCTGCGCCTTTTTGTTCTTCTTCTCGAACTTCATTCTGGTCTTCAATATGCTAGTCAGTCTCGTGCGCGGGCAGAAGGCACCGGCTGACCCATGGGGCGGCTGGTCATTCGAATGGATGACATCCTCGCCGCCCCCAACACCTTCCTTCGACTGGAATGACCTCCCGGTGCTGAAGGATGCCAACGAGCACGTCGCACACGAGCCGAGCGTTATGGGAATCTGGTTCAACAAATTGATGGTTCCTGAGGACAATGAGGAGGTGAGCGATTGAGCAGTTACGACGACGACCACCACGCACCACAGCCATGGGGTCCACACGATTGGCACCACGGCTCTCCGCACAACTCGTTCTCACCGATCTTCATGAGCATGGGTGTGGCAATCTTCCTCTTCGCCCTCGCGCAGGCTTGGTCGTACGGGACTTACACTCCAGGGCACATTCCAACAATTCTTCTCGGCCTCGCCGTCATTGGATTTTCGATGCTCATCTGGTGGAGGCAGGATATCTCGTTCGACGGCTACCACGAGCCGCTCTCAACCGGCGTTCCATTCCGCGGCATTCATGTCCGCAAGGTGGCCGTCTGGGTCTTCCTAATGTCTGAGATGATGGTCTTCACATCCCTTTTCAGTACCTACATGCGATACCGACTCGGTATCGAAAACTGTGGCACTGTCTTCGAGCGTGGTCTCTTTGACCCCGTTACCAACCCAACAGGCTGGCAAGAAGGGGTCGCTGTCATTTGCTTCGAGCCGGCCAGCCACCTCATCGCTTCGAGCTGGTGGCACTTGGCTCCGGGAGCAATCAACACCTTCGCGTTGATTCTCTCGTCTTTCACGGTCGTTCAAGCTCTGCGCTACGCGAAGATGCCGGACCTCGATGACGAGGTCCGCCGCAAGAAGGTCTACCGCTACCTCGGAAGCACATGGGTTCTCGCAGTTCTTTTCCTGACATTGAAGATGATTGAGTGGTTCATCGGCTTCTACGTGCCCGAGATTTCAGCAATCGGACTCCATGAGCACGACATCGTCTCTCTTGTCAGCGAAGGTTACACAATTAACGCCGATCACTACCAGCACCACTCCTACATCGACGAAGCAACGGGAGCACACATGGTAGCCAACATTCAGGTCTCAGCTTCGCTGTTCTATGTGACGACCGGAACTCACGGAGCGCACGTCGCTGGTGGAATCATCGGTCTGTCATACATGACTCTGAAAGCTTGGAAGGGGCTGTACACCCCTGCGAATGCGGTATCGATAGAGTACTTCGGTCTCTACTGGCACTTTGTCGATCTGGTCTGGGTTCTGGTGTTCCCATTCTTCTATCTATACTGAGGTGAAATGATGGTACATTACAAAATTCTAGGACAAGATCCCTACTGGATGAATTTCTTCGGACTGATGTTACTCACTTTACTCGAGGTTGCTGCTGTTGGATTGGACCTCTCGGACTTCGCTGCGGGCTACGATACGACTGAGAAAGTCGTGACCCTCTGGATATTGACTCTAATTGCGATTCCAAAATTCATCATGATTGCTGCAATTTTCATGCACCTTTACGGCGATGATGATTCGAAGATTTTGACGATGACTGCGCTGTTCCCGGCTTTCTTCATCATCATCATGGTGCTCTTTGTCGGGCTGACTCATCCAGATGCTGCGACCGGTCTGCCCGATTGGTGCCGACCCGGCAATTATGGCCTCTGAATAGGCGGGCTCGACCGCATAGATTCATCAAAAGCGGCCGCTACGGCCGCACACTGCAGACGTCGCTTAGCCTGGTATAGCGCCGGATTTGAAATCCGGTGTCCCTTGGACTCGGGAGTTCAAATCTCTCCGTCTGCGCCAATTTCACTCATCATATCTTGGTGCGGATACCGAGTGCGCGGGCTGCGCACCAGCCCATCCGTGCCTCGAAGAGTGAGAACGCGCCCCCGGCAATTAGACCAGCAGGTAATAGCCACAGGAATATCGCTATCTCCCATTTGAGGAAGTGATTAATGTCGATGAGAAAAAACGAGACGCCTATGATGAATCCTATACCTAAGAGAATGT
>CAXGBP010000096.1:0-4228 GCA_964007685.1 uncultured Candidatus Poseidoniales archaeon
CTCACATTCATCACACTGGCACCGATAGCCCTCGGTCTCACACTTCTCATCCTGCCTCACGTCGCTCCCGCGAGTATGGCTGATTACATTCGAAAGATTGCTCGCTCACTCTCCATGGGCCTCGCCCTGGCAATCTTCGCCATCACTTCGGCCCTCTTCCTCGGCCAGATTGGAAACATCGATTGGCTCGACATCATGCAGGGAGATTACGTCCTGCAGAACGAGGCCGTCGTCCTTCTCGATGAGATAGGGGTCCGTTGGGTCGTCGGCGTCGATGCCCTCTCATTCCCAATGGTTTGGCTGACAGCGATGCTCATCCCAGTCTCGATGTTGGTTGAGTGGGACGCTGAGAAGGGACACATCTTCCACCCGCTGATTCTGATTATGGAGGGTGCGCTACTGGGTGTGTTCGTAGTTCTCGACCTCTTCGTCTTCTACGTCTTCTGGGAACTTACACTCATCCCGATGTTCTTCCTCATCCTAGTCTGGGGTGGAGCTGAACGTCGCTACGCCTCGATGAAGTTCTTCATCTACACATTCACGGCGAGCGTCTTGATGCTCATCGGAATTCTCGTGATGTACTTCAACACGGGAGACGCGAGCCTTGCTGGCTCGCTGACCGGTCATCACTTCGATCTTGTATCGATGACTGCGCAGGCCGCTGGTGGCGGTTTGATTGCTGGCGAAGGCCTGCGACACTTCGTTTGGATTCTTTTGCTCATCGGCTTCGCTACCAAGATGCCGAGCGTCCCAGTCCACACTTGGCTGCCAGACGCTCACGTTCAGGCGCCTACGGCTGGCTCGATGTTGCTGGCTGGCGTGATGCTGAAGATGGGGGCCTACGGATTCCTGCGAGTAGCAGTCACCATCTTCCCCGAATCGACGGTGGTCTTCATTCCGCTGCTCATCGTCCTCGGAATGGTCAGCCTCGTCTATGGGGCGATTGTTTGCATGGGGCAGACCAACCTCAAGCGCATGGTTGCTTACTCATCCGTCTCGCACATGGGATTGATCTTCCTTGGAATCGCGACCATGCAGCCGCTTGGTATCGCTGGAGCTCTCTTCATGATGTTCGCACATGGAATCATCAGCCCACTCCTCTTCGCGGTCGCGGGTTCATTCAAGCACCATTACCACACACTTGAAATCGGTTCGATGCGCGGAATCGCGCATCATTCACCATGGCTTGCCGGCCACATGATGCTCGGTTGGATGGCGAGTTTGGGTCTGCCTCTGCTCGCCGGTTTCGTGGCCGAGGTCGCGGTTTTGATTGCCTTCTGGATGACCTTTGGCTGGCTAGTCCTCTTACCCGCATTAACCCTCATCATCACCGCGGTTTACTACCTCACAAGTATGCAGAAAACAATCTTTGAGGGTGGCGACCCACACGTTGGAATCCTTCCCGAGAGTCTGCACGGAGAGGAGCCGCGCGACATCACTTGGCACGAGAATGCCGGTATGTTTGTACTCGTTGCATTCACCGTTCTGTTCGGAATTCTACCATTCTTCTTCTGGGATATGATGTCAGATTGGTCGACCGAATTCATGCTAGAAACTCTGGTCGATGCGATGAATAGCAAGGGGGTGAAACCCTGATGTTGACTGTCGATGAGATGGAGAATTTGCTTCCTGAGATGGCACTCGTCCTCGGTATCATTCTAGCGATCCTCGTGCCTAATATCGGAAACGCAACTTTCCGAATTCCACTAACACGCATTCGCGTTCCGATCTTTATTGGTGGAAAGCGGTACAAAATGACCTCAGATCCACGCCTTCCAGGTCGCATGTCAATCGCAGTCTTCTCAGTAGCCCTCTTCTTTTCCTTCTTCGGAATCGAGGGAGCGAGCGGAGAAATTGGCGGCGTGATTGAGATTAGCTCGTTCAGCCGCATGATGTCAGTCGTGTTCTTCGGTTCGCTACTGCTTGCTGCAGTCGCGACGACTTACCGAATGCCTGCGCGCCCTAGCGCTCGCGCCCCGCGCGAGAGAGACACTGAATCGCGCGCGGAGGCGCTCGTCGCCGCACTGATGGACAATCGTCGTCAAGTCGATTTCCATCTCTTGCTGATGATGGTAGGATTGGGCATGAGCCTGATGGCCATGGCGTCGAATCTCTTCTTCATGTTCGTCGCCATCGAGTTGACTAGCCTCGCAGCCTACGTATTGGTCGCTTTCCACAAGGAAGAGGCAGTCGGTGGCGAGGCTGGTGCGAAGTATTTCATTGTCGGTTCAGTGTCTTCGGCCACCGGTATCTACGGTATGTCGCTGGTCTATCTGTGGTCTGGCGACCTAGACTTCGATGCCCTCGCGGCCGCTTGGGCAGCGATGGACGGCCTCGATCCATTCGCTGTCATCGGAGTCGGCCTGATGCTCGTCGCCTTCGGTTTCAAGGTCAGCGCAGCCCCATTCCATCTGGCCGCTCCCGACGCATACGCGGGAGCGTCATCGCCGGTAGCTGGTCTGCTTGCGACCGCTTCGAAGGCCATGGGATTCGTCGCCCTCTTCCGCGTCCTCATCGAGGTCACCATGCCCGAAGAGGGTGAAGCATTGTGGTTCTGCCTGCTTGCACTCATCGCCATCGTGACGATGACATGGGGTAACCTCGCTGCGCTAACCAGTGAGAACCCAAAGCGCATGCTTGCCTACTCGAGCGTAGCCCACGCTGGATACATGCTCGCTGCGCTCGCTGCCGTCGGCAGTGGACTTGGCGACGCCTCGACCACAAAGTTGGTCCTAATTGCAATCGTATTCCACTTGACAATCCTCGTGCTCTTCAAGTTCGGAGCCTTCCTTGTCCTCGGATTGCTGGAAACTGAGGGTAGAAGCCACCGTTTGGAGGATCTCCATGGATTGGCTCGCCGCGACCCTCTAATCGCCGGCTCGATGTTCATCTTCATGCTCTCACTTGCTGGTGTTCCACCACTCTCTGGCTTCCTCTCGAAGTTGCTGATGATCAACGGAATCATCAACATCAGCGCTGGCACAGGAAGCACTACCGCAGACGCAATCGTTCCTTGGGCCGAGACCGTCGATCCAGTCTTCTGGCTAGCAATTGCAATCGTTCTGAACAGCGCCCTCTCGTTATTCTACTACCTGCGACTTTGCCTTGTGATGTTCTTTGAGGAACCTGAAGTATCGAAGCCGCTTCGTCGGGCAGGTCACTTGCGCCGAACCATTCTCGTGCTCGCAGTTCTTTCCGTCTTCTTCGGAATCGGCGCTGGCGCTGAGTTCCTCCTCGACCTCGTCGAGACGGCCGTAGCCGCAATGTAAGCCTCGTGCCCCGCAGTATCAGCCACTAGTCGGGCCGCGACGGACGTCGACTCTACCGGCTTGTTATGACTCCATTTACGAGGCATGGTTTCACATAGGGGCCGCTCGACCGACGGCCAATGGCGCGTCGTGAGGAGCGTGTGGACACAGAGTTGCTGGCGCAGCTTGAATCCGGCTCTAGCGATAAAATTCGCGTAAAACTCCCGAACAAGAAGATCAACGAAATGTTCGCCATTGCCGACCAGATTCTCGGCGGTCGCCGCGTCCGCGCTGTTTGTGAGGACGGCGAGAGCCGATTAGCTCGAATCCCAGGTAAGATGCGCCGCCGCCAATGGGTGCGCGAGGGTGATCTCATTATCCTCCAGCCGTGGGACTTCCAGGATGCCAAGGCGGACGTTCGAATGCGCTACACCAAGACGCAGTCGATCTATCTCTCACGCAAAGGCGTGCTCCCCGAAATTGTCGATTTGTTTGGCATGACCGAGGACCAATTCAACCAGGACGACAATCACGACTCGGAAATTGATTCCACCCCTGTCGCTGAGCCAACCAGTGAAGCGGAGTCTGCTGACGAGGCAGACGATGGAGAAGGCCAAGCCGAGGAGAAGCCAACCGCAGTCTGGGCTGACGACGACGACGACGATATCGATTCGTTCTTCGGGTGAGAGCGATGGCGAACCCCGACTGGGAGGACGTCGATCCTGATTCGCTGATGAAAGGGGCGCGGCAACACGATTGGATGATGGAGCCGCGCTTCAAGCGAATGTTCGCGGAAATCGAGGATAAGCTGCAAGGAGTGTTAGGTTCAGGTCAATACGACTGGGTTGATCGGCGAGTCTTTGATGCGGTCTTTGACCGCTCGACCTTGATGTCACTTCACAAATTGATGCAAGCGGGTGAAATCGAAACCGTAGATTACCCAATTGCTCGCGGCAAGGAGGCTCACGTTTTCCATGCGA
>CAXGBP010000097.1:0-4194 GCA_964007685.1 uncultured Candidatus Poseidoniales archaeon
TTTGCGCAAGCACACCAGCTCAGCACGGGTTCCTTGCAGGACTTACCGAAGACAGAGGTTGGTTGGACGGTCACAGGGCGCGTGTGAAACAGCGCCTCGACTATTGCATGGAGCGGATTGAGGCTATCGACGGACTCGAATGCGAGGCGCCAGGTGGCGCATTCTATCTCTTTGTGCGCATAACCGACGAGCGCGTTGCCTCAGACAAACAGTGGGTTCTCGACCTGCTACACAAGCATCACGTCCTGGTTGTACATGGCTCAGGTTTCTCTCCAGAATTCGGCGCCGGCCATTTCCGCATGGTCTGCTTGCCTGCGATCGATGTCCTCGCAACAGTATTCGACCGCATCGACCAATTCATCAACGGTTGATCGCATGGGATTATTCGACTTTTTCAGGAAGAAATCGGGTACTGGCAACCCAGAGGAACTCATCACAAAGAGATGGGTGCCAAATTCAGATGGCACTTACAGCGACATTGTGCGTAATTATGACCCATACGAATTAGCAGCTCGCTTCGGCGTCCGAACATTCGAAACTTGGTTTCACCGACTCGAGCAGCGACTAGGTCAGAGCCTAGGTCGCAGATTAGCCCACGCCGCACTTGAACACGAGGAATACATGATTGGATTCGGAGGATTTCCGTCACCCTCTGGACGGGATATCTCGAGGTGGAGCGGCACCGAACAGGATTGGCAAAGCCGAGGGATGGGTCAGTACAGCATGTTGGAAGATAGTGGGGAGGCACGTATCCTAATCGAAAATCCAGCTTCCGCTTCAATCTGTTCAGGATTCATTACAGGCGCATGGGAAAATGCGACTGGTAAACGTCATCGATTCCTCTGGTCTCAAAATACAGAAGAAGGTCTCATAGTCACATTATCTTTGGATGAAAAATCAATTCCTTCGCCGAAGAGATCGGCGGTCAGCTGGCCTGAACCCACCTCTGTAATTCCGATGCCAGATGACATCGAGGAATCGTGGGAGGATTTGAGGATTGATTCCTCGGGAGTTTGGTCAATCATGGGCGAGCGCAGAATGATGGTTCATCGCGATCTCATTCTGCGCTTCGAAGAATTCTGTCTTCCTTACCTACAATCAATTGAGGAAGGCAGACAAGACATGCAATGGCCTCTTGAGGATGAACAGCAATCGATATGGTGGACTGCTGCTGCCGATTCGATGCGTGAGACCTTCTTTGAATCGGGTCGGCACATCCTCGTCTCAAAGCCAGAAGACTGGATTGGAATCGCTCGTAGGCATCTTTCGATTGAGGGTCTTGGAGGAGTGAAATCAGTCAGGTCCATTGACGCCCACGGAGGTGTTGAACTACAATTTTCTGGCTGTTTTCACCCCGCCCTCGCAGGCGGCGTTCTTCTAGCCTGTTGGGAGCGGGCCCACGGTCGTCGAGGAAGCCTCAAGTGCACTTTCAACAGCGGCGCAGTAAGCCTTTCCTTGAGTCCCTCGGTAGCCATTGCTGAATGATGCCACAGATGCGATTTCGCTGAAACGTTATATTCATGTCATAGGTCATCGCAACGGCCCCTTATGGGGCCGGGTGAGGAATTTGGCTTTGAACCACAATCAATACGCAGTCGCGGCGATAGCAGCGACACTCTGTCTAGCAGGATTCTACACCATCATAGACGCGGGACTTTCGACCACTGAATCCGGTGGATTTGACTCGGCCGGTTCCGACGTTATCATTTCTGGTCCAGAGGTTCAAGAAGGTGGTTCCGATTTCGACAATGATGGCCTTCCAGATAGGATGGAACAAACTCTCTACGGAACCGATTGGCGCAATAATGACACAGACGGCGATGGTCTCGAAGACGGTTGGGAAATTCAAAATGGCTTAGATCCACTCGATAGTGGAGAACCAAATGACGGAGATATCGAGAACGTCAACCCTGGTGAGGAAGAAGAAACCGGTGAACAGAACGAAACATTCCCCGACCCCGACAACGGGCCCTACGGTGATCCCGACCGTGATGGACTGACCAATGAACAGGAAGCCGCAATCGGAACAAATCCAACTGTTCAAGACAGCGACGGAGACGGACTGAATGACCGCTGGGAGTCCCTCTACACCGAGGTCGTTCAGACACCTCAAGGTCCAGTTACTCTACTCGACCCATTAGACCCGAACTGGGGCTGTTCTCTTCTTACACCACAGGTCGAGGCTGAGATGAAACTGATTATCGGCACCTCTACTTGGAACAATCTTCCGATTGGACCCAATGGGGACCACTCTTGCGACTCTGTTCTTGATATCGACCGGCAGGGCCCAGACTCACTTCCTAATTTCCTCGAGGAGATCTACGACACAAACCCCCTCGAAGAGGACAGCGACCTCGACCTAATTCCTGATCGCGTCGAGGTCGGCTACGGCAGTCAAGAGTTGCAAGTCCACTGCGGTGTTCCGCAGTTTGGAACCATTCGCATTGACGCACCCTATACTGAATTGATGAGCGGTGCCGGCGACCTAACTTGGTTCAATCAAGACATGGATGGCGACGGTCGCCTCAATGGCCCAGGAGACTGGGATACCGATGGCGACGGAATGCCCGACGGATTCGAATATTGCTACAACACTCTCCTCAACCCTGCCAACTCTACTGATGCTTACGGCGACGGCGATGAGGATGGCCTGAACAATGTCGAGGAGTATGAGGTCGCCTATACTTGGGGGCCAGTCAACTTCACCAGCCCTCTCGTCGCTGATACAGACTTCGATGGCATGCCTGATGGTTGGGAATACCACAGTGGGATCCACCCTAACGACGGCAGCAATGCAGAGGAGGACCCTGACTTCGATGGCTACGATGCAGATGGTGACGGAGGCGTTCGATACACCGACCTCGTAGGTGTCTCAACTGTCAACAACATAATCGTCGAAGTTGGAGATTTCGTTCAGGTCAATAGCACCGTGATGTGGGTACGAACAGTTCAGGACAGTCAATATGTCAACATTGTAGTGAAGGCTCCGACGGCCGGCTACATCTACTCAATCAATGTCAATGTCGGCGATGAAGTCACTAGCCGTCTGCAAGATCTCGCTACAATCGTCGAGGAGCATGAGCGATTCACCAACCTCGATGAGTATAACGCTCGTGACCGAGACGGTGACGGCATCGTCGACGGTCGCTCTACCGACCCACTAGTCCCAGATACCGATAATGACGGTCTCATCGATGGAATCGAAGTCATCGGCTGGACCATTCGAATTGTCGATATGGGTGTGCGCGACGTTGTAGTGCGTTCCGACCCCGGCGTCTACGATACCGATCGTGACGGCCTCTCCGACGCGACAGAATACTACGAAACCTTCACCAACGCGACCGATAGAGACACGGATTCCGACGGTCTCGAGGATTTCACTGAGGCAATGGATGGATTCGTTTGGAACGGGACCACTTACTACACCAATGCCTCGATGTTTGATACCGATAACGATGGTCTTGACGATGGTGAAGAAGTCATTGACGGTGCCGACCAGTATGTCACTCACGCGAATAATGCTGACACCGACAACGATGGCCTGAACGATGGTGGAGAAGTCCTCCACATCCCCCGTCCGTGGCAGACTGCCACCAGTCCTTTGGACAATGATACCGATGATGACGGGCAGCCTGATGGCTGGGAGATGCAAGTCTTCTCAGTCCAGCAAAATACCAATTCTCACAGCCTGTGGATTAGTACTCAGAACTGGCTTCCTCTCGGATGCGACAGTATGCAAGAGTGCGGCATGGGTCCTGGTGGCTGGATTTGGGACAGCTATCTGAAGGGCTTCCAAACCTCTGGCGACCGCAACGGCGACGGTATTCTCGACCCGAAGTATTTCATCTACGAAATGAATCTGACTGGATTCCCCATTCCGGCAAATGGCCGCTGGGCTCTTGACCCATCGTTCGGCTCAATGCCCGACTCCAACTTCGATATCGATAACGACACCTTACTGAATTCTCTGGAAGCCCCAGACCGCTGGGATACAAACCCGGTTGCCGACGATACAGACGGCGACATGCTTCCAGACGGCTGGGAGGTCTCTGCCTCCGAGCGTGCAATCAACCTCGGTCTCGTCGACAATAACTCACTCGATGCATTGGGTGCTCGAGGCCCGATGGATCCGAGAATGCCTGATTCGGACCTCGATGGAATCGACGATGGAGCGGAAGATTTCGATGGTGATGG
>CAXGBP010000098.1:0-4176 GCA_964007685.1 uncultured Candidatus Poseidoniales archaeon
ACGAACTCGAGGCCCCGTTCAAGGTTCGTCATGTCAATGCCAACGACCGTACCGTAGAGGGTCTCGACCTCATCGGCAAGCGGGCTTTCACAATCCAGTATCACCCAGAAGCTTGCCCTGGTCCCCATGATGCATCCCCGCTCTTCGATAGATTTGCCAGCATGGTCGCTGACCACCTAGCAGGCATTCCCATTCCAACCCCTGGAGGTGAGAACTGATGCCCCGCAGAGAAGACCTCGAGCGAATCGTCATTCTCGGCAGCGGCCCGATTCGCATCGGCCAAGCCGCTGAATTCGACTTCTCTGGAAGTCAAGCCTGCCGCGCCTTGCGCGCCGACGGATACGAAATCATCCTCATCAATTCCAACCCAGCAACCATCCAAAACGATCCCGAGATGGCAGACCGTATCTACATCGAACCTCTTCTCCCAGAAGTTGTCAAGCGCATTCTCGAAATCGAGAAACCCGATGCACTGCTTGCTGGTATGGGTGGACAAACCGCCCTCAATATCGCATCGGCACTGGCCCACGATGGAAGCCTCGATGAATTAGAAGTCGAACTCATCGGCTGCGATCTCGTATCAATAGACGAAGCCGAAGATCGTGACCTCTTCAAGCAGGTTTGCGAGGAGATTGACCTACCTGTCTGCAAAGCCATCGCCTGTGATTCAATAGAAGCCGTAATCGCCGCAGCTGAGACGCTCGGAGGCTTTCCATTACTCATCAGACCCGCTTTCACTCTGGGGGGCTTAGGTGGTGGGACGGCACATAACATGGGTGAGTTGGTCGAGATAGCGAGCCAAGGCATTCTTCATTCCGCAATCGGTCAAGTTCTCATCGAAGTGAGCATCCTCGGTTGGCAGGAGCACGAATACGAAGTTATGCGCGACGGCGCCGACAACGCGATTATCGTCTGCACAATGGAAAATATTGACCCGATGGGAGTTCACACAGGAGAATCGGTCGTCGTAGCTCCACAACAAACCCTCTCCGACCGTGACCACCAAATGCTTCGCGACGCCGCACTGCGCCTCATTCGACGGTTGAATATCAAGGGTGGTTGTAACGTTCAATTCGCCGTCGAGCAGTCGACTGGTGATTATCGAGTAATCGAGGTTAATCCGCGCGTATCTCGATCCTCGGCTTTGGCGAGCAAGGCTACTGGATATCCGATTGCTCGCATGGCGGCTCTCATCGCGGTCGGCTACACCCTCGATGAATTGCCCAATCCGATTACGGGTGAGGGGACTACTGCGGCCTTTGAGCCGACTCTCGATTACTGTGTAGTGAAGATTCCACGCTGGCCTTTCGATAAATTCCGCACCGCCGACCGAACGATTGGCACCTCGATGAAATCGACTGGTGAAGTGATGGCGATAGGTCGCTGCTTTGAGGAAGCCTTCCTCAAGGCGTGGGCGAGTCTGGAATATGGCCAGCCGCACCCGAGGCCATTGACGATGGCCGATGCCTCGGGCGGCGAGACGATGGATGAGCGTGCCAGTGAGTCGCTTCCAGAGGCCCTACTCATCGATTGGCTACGGATTCCAACCGATCGGCGGATGGGCGCTCTCTTCGAAGCCTTCCGCCGCGGATACACGATTGAGGATGTGCGCGATGTCTCAGGAGGCATTACGCGCTGGTTCCTTCATAGATTTGAGAAGATGGCAGCGCTTGAGACTGAGATTCGCGCCGCTGGAGAACTCGGAATGGCTCCGGGCGAGATTCCCGTGGTCGAAATGCGGCGCTGGAAGGGTGCTGGCTTCACCGATTTGCACATCGCTGACGCGCTCGCGGGCTTCCCCGCGAGCGGCTTCAAGACTCTGCCTGAGGGCGCCGATGAATTTGCTGTAATGACTCGGCGCCACGAACTAAGCATCCACCCACGATTCCGTATGGTCGATTCTTGCGCAGCAGAATTCGCTGCTGTCACGCCCTATTACTACGGGACTTACGAGGGTGGCTCAGCCCCTACTGGCATCGACTACGTACCCGGATTGGATGACTTCACCAAACAACGAATCGTTGTAGTCGGCAGTGGACCAATCCGTATAGGCCAAGGAATAGAATTCGATTATGGCTGCGTTCATGCTGTCGGAGCAATTCGCGAATCAGGTCACGAGGCGATTATCATCAACAATAATCCAGAGACAGTCTCGACTGATTTCGACACTAGTGACCGTCTCTACTTCGACCCACTGACTCTTGAGCATTCTTCAGAAATTCTGCTGCGAGAGAAGGCTCATGGGATCTTGCTGCAATTCGGCGGCCAGACCGCAATCAACCTCGCTCTACCACTGGCTGGCCGCCTACCGCACCTCGAATCTCTGGGGCTCAACCTCGCAATGCAGGGAACAACTCCAGACGCAGTGGATGAGGCAAGCGATCGGCAGAGATTCGAGGAATTCGCTGAACGCGTCGGCCTTCGAATGCCCAATGGAACCACCGCAAGCACTCCAGAAGGAGTGCGTGATGCGGTGAAAAAAATCGGCTATCCTGTTCTCATCAGGCCATCTTACGTCCTAGGCGGTCGAGGTATGGAGATTCTATCCAATGACCGTCAATTAGCGGCTTATATGGGAGAGGCATTCCTCTCTCCAGACAGACCTTTGCTCGTCGACGAATACCTCGGCAACGCCACAGAACTCGATGTCGACGCTGTCTGTGATGGCTCAGAAGTGCTGATTGGTGCAATAATGGAACACCTCGAAGAAGCTGGGATTCATTCAGGTGATTCGACCTGCTTCATCCCGCCGCAAAACGTCTCAAAGAAGATTCTCGCGCAGGTCGAGGACTGGACACGAAAGATCGGTATTGAGTTGGGTGTGATAGGCTGCTTCAACATCCAGTACGCTATTCGTGGTGAGACGCTTTACGTCCTCGAAGTCAACCCCAGAGGGTCACGGACCTTCCCCTTCGTTGCCAAGGCCACAGGTGTTCCCCTCGCGCGCATAGCCGCTCGTTTAACGCTCGGCGAGAAACTCGCTGATCTTGATTACCCAGAACCACAGACCGAGGCCGTCTGTGTCAAAGCACCTGTTTTCCCATTCATCAAATTACGAGGCCTCGACCCCGCGCCCGGTCCAGAGATGAAGAGCACGGGCGAAGTGATGGGCAGCCACAAGCGCGCCGCTGCAGCTTACCTCAAGGCCCGCCTAGCCACCGAGTTGCCAGTCCCGACTGAAGGTGGCGTCTACATCACTGTGAAGAATGCCGACAAACACGATGTAATTCCGTTGGCGCAAGAGCTCGAAGAGATGGGCTTCACCATCTACGCCACCCGTGGCACTGCGCACGTTCTCAGAGACTCGGGTGGCGTCAATGTCCAGACCTGTTATCGTATCACTGAGGGCCTGACGCCGGATGCACTTGACCTCATGCGTCAGGGGAAAATACACCTAATTATCAACACGCCCCGCAGTACTGGCGGGGCGGTCCTCGACGGCAATATGATGCGCAGATTAGCAGTCGAACTCAACATTCCGTTTGTAACAACGATGGCTGGAGCACGGATGGAAGTGCAGGCTATTGCTGAAGCCAAAGAGGGTATGCCAGAACCGAGACTGCTAGATATAGCGGTTCTAACTTGAATATGGATGCAATATCCTTTTGAGCAATAACCATTTATCAGTTACAATGGATTTAGAGAGTCTTGCAACTCAGGGTGCCGCTGGTGCCGCTCTTGGGGCGGCAACAGCGGCAGTCGTTAAATTTCTGAAGAATTTATTGAAAATTTTTGCTTTAATCCAATTTGGACTGCTAACTGCCCTTGAATTATCAGGAATCATTACGGTAAATTGGGGTAAGCTATCAGATACGATAACTTCCGCAGGGGGTCTAATTGGCGACGCTGCTTCCAGTGCTTTCGATGCACTGATGCAGTTGGGAAGTTTTGGATCTGGATTTGCAATTGGTTTTGCAACAGTATGGTTCCGAACTGGGAAAAAATAAGCATTATCTCGATAACTCTGAAATGCCTAATTAACTCAGAGTCTTCAAGAGTATAATTATTATATGAAGTATCCATATTCCGCCGTATGGCAGAAACACCAGCACCAGGCCAAGTCGTGGTCAACGTCGGAAATATCACTGGAGGGGGGCTCCCTCAACAACAGGCACAAAATAAACCGAGTGTAGCAGTAGCATACCTTCTCTGGCTATTTTTAGGTTGGATAGGAAT
>CAXGBP010000099.1:0-4111 GCA_964007685.1 uncultured Candidatus Poseidoniales archaeon
CCGGGTCGACGGATCGAGAGTCCGTCATGATGGACCGAACTACACCACACGAGCGAGTAGCCCGGCGACCGAGGCTCTGTATTTCAAAACGATGGAGGGAGCCTCATTCGAGCGCTTCACGTTCACTTTCACTTTCACTTTCCTCTCTGTTCCGGTTCTTGATATGCTGACCGAGCAACATCAGGCCATGAACCGAAGCCTGAACCCCGATAGCCAACGAATCTACAGGAAGCGATCCGACCCTGTTCGTATAGTCTCCTTAACCGCCCTAAACAAGACCGCTGCAAGCCGACGAAGACCTCAACCAGAGGCGCTTGTCAATTCCTCAAATGGAAGGGCTGACGATGGACTCTGGCAGCCAATGCCACGACGTGCAATAGAAGTTAGCGTGAGTCCATCGAGCTGGTCTGGTTTGCACTCGCGTGTGATGGCCTCTCGCCAAATTCCTATGGAGGCGATCTGATGTCCCGCACACGACGCCTACGAGAGGCGGTTCTAGTTTTTCTTGGAGAGAAGGGAAATGCGAACACCGTCGAAGTTTTCGATCACCTCAATGAGAGATTCCGCTGGGGCGCTACGATGAACCAGGTGGGTAACATTCTCGCCAAGGACCCGCGCTTTGCCAAGGTAGGGCATCAGCGCGGTCAATTCCGCGGCAGTGTCTACACCGTCTGCGTCTGGTCGCTGTCCGCGGAACCGTTGATTTCAGCGGCGTGAATCGTGCAAGCAATCAAGACGCGCACGCCCTCGTCGGAGGCGTGGGTCGAATCGCTGATTGGGTCCTGCTCTTCCGAGCAGGCAATTGCATCAGTGGATTCGTCGGAGTATTCCTCGGCGCAGTTCTCGCTCTTGGCGAATTTCCTTCCGATGATAATCTGCGTATCACTACATTGCTTGCCTTGTCGGTCTACTCCTTCATGGCCTCTTGGAATGCTCTGAATGATTACCTCGACCTCGAAATTGACAGGGTGAATCGTCCGGATAGGCCATTACCTTCCGGGCGCATAAGCAAGAGAACTGCTCTGATCTCAATCATTCTAACTGGATCGATTTCATTCATTTCCCTATTCTTCGCCGCCGTCACCGCGAACTCAATCGGCGAATTCGAGGAGTGGAAGTACACAATTTTGATTTGGGTCATCGCCCTAGCTCTCTTGCTAAATTATGAGGATGATCGATGGCTTCTCGGCCTCAAGAATAGAGGATTGCCGGGGAATATGGCAATTTCACTTTCAGTCGGATTAGTAGTCCTCTACGGTGCTGCCGGCGTATTCGACCCACTGAATCCCCGTGCACTTTCCCTATTCGTCGTTGGAACGCTCTACAACTTCGCACGCGAGATCATCAAGGATGTCGAAGACATGGAAGGCGACGAAGGGCGCAATACCTACGCCATGCGGGTGGGAGCAAACAAGGCTCGGACAGTTGCTTGGGCAGTCTTACTTCTGACCCTAATCGCCCTGTTGACTCCATTTGCTATGGGTGTATTCGACCAATTTCACCTACTTCTCGTCGCGCCTGCTCTATTCACTTTGACGCAGGTCAAGAAGCATATTGTGCTCACCGAGGATACGGCTGCTTCTCGACTGATTAAGCGTTCAATGGTTTTGGCGATGATTGGAATACTCATCGCTTCGCTTCTCTGAATCGATTCCCCACCAAAGTAAGTGTTGAGCAGTTCAGAGCTCGCGATAGGCCTGCCATGCGTCGTTATTGCATAGGTAAGTCAGCAGCGACATCTGCGCCCACATGCGATTTTCGGCCTGATCGAGGACGATACTATTCTTCGAATCAATCACACCATCGGTGACTTCCTCACCGCGGTGTGCGGGTAAACAGTGCATGAAGACATAGTCTGGGCGAGCGTGTGCGACGAGTTCTTCGTTGACTTGAAAACCCTCGAATGCATCCATTTTGTCCTCCATGTGTTCCTCACCCATAGAGACGAAGATATCGGTGTAGATGACACCAGCATCGGTGACGGCTTCGACGGGATCATTCGTGCCGGTGATACTCGCACCGGTCTTGATAGCAATCTCCTGACACCGAGCTAGAACACCAGCGTCAGGTTCCATCCCGACTGGCGTGGCATACTTCACATCGTATCCGAGTGCCAATCCAGCAAGCGCCAAATCGTGGAAGACATTGTTTCCGTCTCCGACCCAAGCGATGTGACCATCGGAGGTTGCGAACTCTCGAATCGCCATCAGGTCGGCAGCAGATTGGCAAGGATGGTGCATATCGGAGAGAGCATTGATGACCGGAATCGATGCAGTGCGAGCCAATTCAGTAACGTCAGCATGCCCGAAGCAGCGGTAGGTTATACCATCGAGGAAGCGCGAGAGAACTGCCGCTGTATCGCCAATCGACTCGGATTTACCGAGTTGAATATCATTGGCTAGAAGAGTCAGAGGTTGTCCGCCGAGGCGGCTGACGCCGACCTCGAATGATACGCGCGTGCGCGTCGAGGGCTTTTCGTAAATTGAGCCGATTGACATGCCGTCGAGCGGCTTGAAATCTTGATGAATCTCAACATCATGCTTGTAGCGAATAGCCCAGTCGATAATCGCTTCAAAATCATCGAATAAATCATCAATCGCAAGAAGATCCATCTTCTCATTGTCGCTCATGTTCGATATCTCCTGCAAATCCATCTCTTATATCAGCCATACCACCGAACACAGTCTGGGCAAATGTCAGCAAGTCAGCCAGTCCTTCCTCTTCCTCGCTAGACAAAGGCACAAGCCCTGGCTGGATGGCCGCATGCTGCATCATGCGTAATTGACCAATTGCGAATTCTGCCCTCGAAGACCCAGAGTGATGATCCCTTGACTCGGCTACAGACTCCTCATACAAGGCAGCCTCCAACGCATCGAGATTATCTCCCCACTCAAGAATCCTTGAAAGGACCTCAGGTTCGAGCAAATCAGCCTTCGAAAGGAAGTTCGCAGTTGGCAGACCCAAGCGGAAGTGAACGATTGACGAAAGAAGCATTTGAGAGACGAATCCGCTTGGTGTCTGAGACAGCATCGGGTCGAATAAGAAAGCCAAGCACGCACGACCTTGGCCGAGTACCTCAACCAAGTGACTGCTAGCCTCTCTGAATGCAAACAATTCAACCTGACCGGGCGTATCAATCACCAAAACATCGCCCGACAATCCTTCAATCTCATCAAACACATCCAGTGCCTGAGCTGCGACCAAGTCAGCAGCCAAGATTTGGGCCCCGTTGGGGCCGAGGTCGTACTCGTCCATTACGTCGGATAAAGAGACTAAATCGCGAACATCGAACTCAGGGTCGTAATGGACTCGTTCGGCACCCGGATCGAGATTGATACACAGCACATCCACCTGTAGGAATCTAGCCCAGCGTTGGAAGGCAGTGACCAATGTGCTCTTTCCAGCACCAGCAGTACCGACCACAAAGATGACCGGAGGAGTGGTTCCGTCTTGATTGCTCATGGCTTCCTGCCGGCAGGAGGGGTAATTCAAACATTCGTGAATCGAATCAGTCCGTAGGACTGCGAGCGAGCAATGGTTAAACCAATCGAATGCGCGTCCATACTTACCCTCGAGGCTGCTTCCACCATGTCCGATACCCCTCCTCCTCCTCCCCCTGGCATGCCTCCGCTCCCACCTCCTCCACCCCCGCCGGGATTCGATGTGAATGACGAAGAGGACGAGTCTAGCGATATGATTGAACAGGAGACGGCCGAGGAGGAAGTCAAGGAAAACGAAGAATCTCCATTTGCTTCACCTCCGCCCATTCCACCAGGCTTCGACATACCTCCACCGGCTCCACCGGGTCTCGATTTGCCACCACCAGCACCACCTACGGGGCTCGAAGCACCACCACTTCCTCCTGGAATGGAAGGTATTGTACCTCCGCCGCCTCCTGAATTTGAGGCGGCCGACGAGGATTGGCTAGCCGAAGGATACGACATCGAATCCTTTGATGATTCTCTAGCGGCGCTTGATGAGCAACTCGAGGAAGATAATGCTGAGGAACAAGCTGATATCGGCGACCTCAATGCAGCACTGGACTCAGCCTTAGCATCGGAACCGAGCGCGGCAGTAGATAGTCCACCGGTGAATGATCCATTCGGCGCTC
>CAXGBP010000100.1:0-4082 GCA_964007685.1 uncultured Candidatus Poseidoniales archaeon
TTGCAAGAGATGCTTGAAAAAATCGAGGAGGAAATCGCCGAATGGTGGCCGCGAGAAAAGACGATTGCGCCGGACGATGTTCGCGGTGAGGCTGCGACGTTACGCGAGGCTGTAACCACAATCGGCTGGCCTCTTTTGGAAGACTCGCGCGGCAAAGCGATGTTCATTCTGCTCGCAGAGGATGATGTGCGAGATGCCTATTTGGAGACATTTCCGGGGCTGAATGGCTCACTGATGTTCACGATGAATGATGAGGCGAGCGAGACTGCAGCGATTTACTCTGAGACCGATCCTATAGGCATGGGGGCTGAGATTACGCGACTGGTTGAGGAGGGTTACATCGTGAGGTCTCGAGCGGACAATGCCGAGGATGGAGAGGCTGATGATAATGAGACGGCGCGGCGGGATGCTGCGTTTGCTGTTGGCGCCCATTCGATTTCGACTGATTATCCGGCACCTGTCGATGGCATCGATTATTGGGTCGAAGTCCCGGGTGGCAAGGTGGCTTGCAATCCTGTCACTGCACCACCGAGTTGTACTGCTGAGCGCGTAGAATCGTTAGGCTGAGGCACTGTTGAGTGACTATCATACCTTGGCGATGACCTTGAGCTCGACCGCGATTGGCGTTGGCATGGCTCGCACGGCTACCGTCGTGCGGGCGCATTGGATGTCTGAGAAATACTCGGCGTAGACCTCGTTATATCCCGCAAAATCGCGGTCCATATCGACAAGGAATGAGAGGCAATCGACGACCTTGTCGAGAGATGTTCCGGCATCTTCGAGAATCGTCTTGATATTCTCGATGACGGCTCGGGTTTGAGCACGGATGTCGTAATCGAGTGGATTTCCATCCGCGTCACGAATCGGCCCGCCTGGAATCTCATCGGTTACGGCTTGGCGCGGTCCGATTCCACTAACAATAATCAGATTTCCAACTCGGTGAGCGTGTGGATATGCTCCGACGGCACTTGGAGCATTCTCGGAAAAAATCGGACCGTCCTGATTGGTGAATTTTCCAGCCGTCTTCTTGCCGACAACGCCGCCAACTAAGCCGCCTACGGGGCCACCAACAGCAACTCCGGCGGCGGCACCCACCGCCCCACCGGCGGTGTAAACCATCGATTTCCCATATTGATCATAGAGGGCTTCGATTGCTTCGTCAGGCGCCTCGATGAGGTCGCGAATCATCTCAAGGCGGTGCATGAAGGTAGAGCCCTCATCCTCGGAATCAGCATCCGAATCGGCATCGTCCGAACTCATTCCAACATCCCCCTATCGAGGACGTTTCGGTCGCCGCGGTAAAACTCCACGTCGTCCTCATCGAATTCCTTGTCACCGACCGAACCGCTCGCCGGCGTCAGCGTGATGACCGCTCCGCCGCTTCCGTGAAGCGCTTCGTAAGCCAACACTTCTCCATCGTAATTATTGTGCTGACCCATCGTTGCCGCCAGCCACCAAGCCGGTTTGTAGGCAACGACTTTCTGAACTCGAATCTGGCCGTGAATATCTCGACTCAACTGGCTCAAATCTTCCAGCCGACCATCTCCGAAGAATTCGAGGATCTTGCGATTCCAATCATCATCCTTCTGTGAATGAATTCGATCCTCGGCCGGATCGATATGCTCTGTAAACATCCGATTCGACAGACTCGAGACTACCACGACTACGGCTTTCTTGCCCTGTTGAGCCAGAGTGTCACGCACCGCCTTGCCCAGAACAATAGTCTCAGCACGATTCGAGTACATATTGCTTGAGAGAATGCAAGAGGGGATTCGATTATCCGGATTCAACAACTGCAAAGCGACCACCGAACCGGTATCGATTGGGAATCCTTCGTACTCGACGGTTCGAGCCTCCAGCCCACGCTTCTCGGAATTCTCCTTCATCGCGTGGGCGAACTCAGTATCAATCGCAAATTCATATGGCATACTGCCTAGATAATGGAAATCATCGTCAACATGCGTCCAAACAGCATTCTCTAGCGCCTGAATTTGATGCCCAATGATGCTCGCCCAAGTTGTAGAATAAACCAGAATGATGTCGGCATCGCTTTCTTCGATACGTCGGCGGCATTCATCGAAAGCAGCTCTCAATTTGGCATACCCAGCGTTTGCATCCGGAGAAAGAAGTGGTTGAGGGTGTGGAGGGCAGTAGACGCCGAAGATAATCTCAGGTTCGTTTGTCTCACTCATCAGATCACCTCAAAGGACGTACTCTCGCGTCTCGTCATTCGGGTCCCAGCACGCGACGACATTGCCTGTTCCGATGACCGATTGATAGCCGTAAATCTCAGCAGGGAACTCAGGATAACCCATAGCTCCAAGCATCCAAATGAGGCCACCGCCCTCGGTTTCTGCCATTGTTTGCTCGGTGAATTCTGGCATGATATCAATGACTTCGCGACTCTTGCCCTCGCGCATCATATCGATAACTTTCATGTCCCAAACGTACTGACTATGGTTGTAGATATGTTCACGGCTCATGTCCTCGGGCAGGGGTGCCTCCTCCACGAAGTGTCTGTGAGAAAGTGAGTGGCTAGCCACGAGCACGACGCGCTTACCGCTCTCTTCGATGGCTTTGGCACAGGCGCGGCCAAGCGCGGTCGCCTGCTCAACCATGACTTCAGGAGAGTAATAATGCGTGTTTCGATTACTGGAAATCGTCACGATTGGTTTGTCCCATTCTGGATTAAGAAGGTGGCAACTGGTAATCGTGCCGTAGTCGACTCGGAAATCCGGGTTGGTCATCATCTTGGTGATAATTCCCTCCGCATGCGCCTCATCGTGCATCGCTTGGGCGAGGTCGACGTCGACTGTGAGGTCGTAATTGTAGCGGAATAGGTTGGGGAATACCGGATCAACGGACTTCGATTTGAATTGGGGTAGACCGAGAAAGTGGGTTCCGATGTAGGTTTGCCAATGTGGGGTAAAGATGACGATTGCATCGTAATCGATGTTTTTCAGTTTGCGCGCGAGGCGTTGGTAGCCCCATCGGAGAGTTTCCCAGCCGCCTTCCGAGTACGCCTCGTTTTGGGGCGGGTTATCCGCGTAAACAAGGTGAGGAGGGTGCGGTGCGAGGCATCCTGCGACAATCTGACCCTTCGCCATGAACTGATGAGGTCTTGAAATCTAAAGAAAACCTTGTGGTCGGTTTCGCAGCCTTCATTGGTGGGAGTTTTCCCGCAGTGCCATGAAGTGGGAGTCTATGCCCATGTCACTGGTGATTGGCCCGCTGGTCCTCGGAATCGCAGCCGCGGCCCTGCCGTATCTGGTTGAGCACCCTGACCTCGTCGAAGGTTCGTTGCTCGCGCCCTTCTTGCTGATGCTGATGGCGGGAGTGCAATTCGCTTTCTTCCCCGATGCCGGCTCCGGTCGTAAGGCCGAGATGATCGCTGGCATCTGGGTTGGGATGCTCGTGGCTTTCTTGCCGCAGATTGCATTCTTTGTCTGGTTTGTGCCTATTATTCTCATCTGGATAGCGCAGAGCCGGACAATTTGGTATCGTAATTACCCGCCCTTCCGGGTCGGAATGTGGATCGGTTTCGGTTTGGTCTCTGGACTCTACATCGGAGGTATCCTCGCCCACTACCTCCTGTGAAGGATACAGGCTGTGTTCTCGAGGACTTTGTGTCTGTGATAATCACAGAGTTGCAGTCTCATCCTTAGAACGGTACAAGAGTCCTTCAACAGAGATACCGAAGATGATGAAGGCCGGCCAACTGGCCAAAACTGCGCTCCACATCAACTCATCATCAACATAATGGGGTGTTATTCGTAACTCTCCAATAGCGCTAGAATCTGTATTAGATTCGACCTGTAATTTCATCAGAACAAGATGTACATCGAAGAGGCTTGCCGGCATGACCTCAAATTCAGTTGAATCAGCGGAATCAAGCACAACAACTGTGCCATCACTAACAAATGCCGGCCAATCGAAAGTACCCTGTTGAGCATGAGACTCGACAAACTTCCGTTTGATTAGTAGAACCTCAACGGTAGAGTCGCCAACATTAGACACCTCGACTATCACAGGATCCCAGAGTGAATGAACCTCGACAGTCTCTACATTCACATCCCCTACCC
>CAXGBP010000101.1:0-3977 GCA_964007685.1 uncultured Candidatus Poseidoniales archaeon
AAGCCGTCAGAATCAGTATCTCTCTGGCTAGGGCCGCAGCCATTCCGATCCGCTTCCTCGCCCTCTGGGGTGTCTGGGCATTGGTCCTCGGAGTCATTCTGGCCATCTAAATCCGAATCTCGCTGACTAGCGCTGCAGCCATTTTCGTCCGCCTGCTCATCGGATTCTGTTCCGGAGCATTGGTCGGACTCATCGGACACTCCATCGCCATCTGCGTCTCTCTGGTATGCAGCACAGCCGTTTTCATCAACTTCTTTTCCAGCAGCCGTCGAAGGGCACTGATCGAATGCATCGAATATCCCATCAGCATCCGTGTCGCGCTGATAGGCAGAACACCCCTGCTCGTCGACCTCTCGGCCCGGAACGGTCTCGCTGCAATCATCCAGAGCATTGACGATTCCATCGAGGTCGTAATCAGCTTGCATATCGCTGCAACCTTGATAATTCACTGACGCTTCACTGGCCGTCTCAGGGCATTGGTCATCGGCGTCATTGACGCCGTCTCCATCGCTATCGCGCTGGCTTGCAGCACAACCATTCTCGTCAACGGTTTGACCATCGGGGGTGCCGGCGCAGTCATCATCATCATCGAGGATACCATCGCCGTCAGAATCGACTGGGGGTGGGCAACCGTCACTGTCTACCTCCTCTCCCGGTCGGCTGTCGTCGCAGAGGTCATCGTCATCGGCGAGGCCATCGCCATCGTAATCCGATTCACCAACTACCTCCTTCACAAGCATCGAGATATACCTGTGAACTGCCATAGTTGGGTGCTTATCGTCGAAGAAGATGAATCTGTTTGGAACTGGATCTATCGGGTCATTAGAATCACAGGTGAGGCCAGTGTGCTCGCAAGCGGAGTGAGTGATGTTGTCAAAACCGAACGCCGAAGGATTCCAGTAAATTTTCTCAAAGGCTTCCCAAGCAGGAATCAGATGGACAGTTATGCCATACTCAGAAACCAAATCAGACGCGAGCGTGACAATTCCTGCGTTGAACTCGTCAATATGCTCAGCCATCTCTGCCTTATCTTCGTCAGAATCGTCGCGGAACTCGGGAATTCTTTCAATGGGGGGTATCTCGAACAGGAGCAGAGTCTCGGCGCCATTTCCTATGACTTGAATAGCGTGCTCCTCGATATTGTCAACAATCTCCTGACCATGCCCCACGCCATTGCGGATGTCGTTGCCTCCGGCCCAAATTCCAACCGCCTCATCCGAATCAAATGAGTACGTCTCAGTGTAATCGTCAACCTGTCGGCCGACATTCGTAACGACCCAGAGGTAGTAGCCATTCTCGGATGTCGCGCCGCCGTATGCACGGTTATTGCCTGGATCCGAGTGTTGGCCAATCGTTGTGCTCACTCCCATCCATTCGTGTACGCGATCGAGCCAAACTTTGCCATTGGTGAATCGACCGCCGAAATATGGTGGACTATCGGGTGTTCCCCAGTCTCGGTAGGAATTTCCTGTATCTGAGAGGCTGTCTCCAAACATCACGAGATCGCTCCAATCGGGTGCTATCGATTTACGGAAGACTGCAAATTTCTGTTCTACGCCGGTAGTCGAAGCAGGATCGCCGGCCTTCTGTATGCTGGCGGTGAGTAAGTAGAGGTGAGAATCGGTCGAGAAATGCCACACCTCGATCGCTTCGTAGTGATTCGAACCGGAGGGTTGGAAATAGAATGAATCAGAAGCGAGCGAGGTACCTTGAGTGGTATTTCCCTCGCGAAGATTCCATGAAAGAATGTAGGTGTCTGTGTTCGACAATCCCACGAGGCTGATGACTACTTGCAACGACTCATCCGACATCATTACCTTCTCATTGATATCTATAGAGATGTCCAAAGTCGGGTCCTTGGCTGAGCCTCTGGCCGATTCCGAGTCGGCGAGGGCAGCATTACTTGAACTCGAAAGAAGAAGTAGAGATATCAGAATCAACGCCACTTGTCGGTTCTTCATAATCGGGTGGCGTCGGCGGTGCATTATTGAAACCGCCGGTTGAATAATCGGGTCTTGCATCGGCCATTGACCCCCTCAATTGTCCCTCTGTGGTGTGATTAGCACATTCGAACCATCGCGATTGATTAGGGGCAGAGATAGTGTGCTATCGTCGGTGATATGCACGTGCACTGGGCAGGCTGCTCCACAGGCTGGAGCGAGGTAATCCTTGCCTGAAGTCGTCATCACGAGCTTGATGCCATTCCCAGCGAGAAGTAGGTGATCAATGCCTTGGAACTCCATCATCATCGTCACCGTCTGACCAGGGATCACTCCGGTTGGCTCGTTTCCGCCGGAGTGGTAGCGGATATCCATCGTCGCGTGCCCGATGCGCACACCGGTCAAAGAGTCCTGCATTTCAACGAATACTTGCCCCCCATCAAACACTGCAGAAGCAAGAAGGTGTAATCGAACAAGGCCGGCGATATGCACGTCCTCTTCGAAAGCGGGGCATTCCACCACAACCTCGGCGACTCCGCCCACAACAGGAGCGCCACCGACCCACGAATTACCTAGATTGGTGCAATTTCCTAGAGAGACGTCGGCCCAATTCAGATCTGCTGGAGGCCACGTCTCCTCGATTCTCCACACTCCATCAGAGCGCTGAATCTGCGCGGTAAGATCGGGTTTAGGCCCAATCCCCTTGAGATAATACTCGAACCATTCGAACAAATCCTGCGCCCAGTCCCAGCGCGTCATGTTCTCGCGAGCCTCGAAGCCATTTCCGCTGCTCACACCATCATGGCTCGAAACCTGGTCAGGATAGTGATGACCCCACTGGCCAAGAATACCTCGAACATCATACCCAGCCTCAATGTAATCTGTGTACCAATTCACACCAGTCGGCCCGCCGAAGACCTGGTGTGGGTCGACATTCCAGTCCTGCATCCCCTGAACCCAGTAGATGCTACCATTCCAATTGCCGAATGCCTTGTCGATGTGGCTTCGCTCATCATAATAATTCGACATATACGGATCCATCTCACCTCCAATGTAAGTCACTGGCCCCGCAAACAAACCTTCTGCGATGTCTGGGCAAACATTGTCGAGATCGTCTTCGTTGTAATCGACTGTGCTCGAGAAGTAATTCATGTGCATCACTTGACTTCTCGCCTCTGCGCTGCCATTCTTGTAAAGAAGTGGGTGCAGCGCCGTTGTTCCAGAAATCGGTACAATCGTCTTCAGATATTCGCTGCCTTGCGCGGCTGCCTCCCATTGCGTGGCGCCTTCGTATGACTTGCCATAGAGGCCTACGTTGCCATTGCTCCACTCTTGTTGTCCGAGCCATTCAACCGCGTGATGGATGCCCCAGCCTTCTCCTGCTCCTCGATAATCGAAGCAGCCGCTCGATTGCTCTGTTCCGAATACTGCTACTTGAGCAAGGGCGTAGCCATGGGGTACGAAATTACGGAAGATGAACTCGCCTCGGCCTGCGCCAACGACATTCGTCGGGGTGGATTCGCTGCCTTGGGATCCGTAGTCGAAGTATGGGCTGATGATGGCTATCACGGGGACTTGTTCGCCATCGAGAGTGTTGTTGGGCAACCAGTAGGAGAGGTGGACTGTGGATTGAGACGGGCCAGTCTCCCATACTTCGCTAGTATCAACTTCGATGAATGCTTCCTGCACTTCGAGGGCGTGGTGGATACCTGGTTCAAGCAGGTATGACATCGTGTCGTTAGTCTGCCACTCTAGAGTGTGCCTTTCCCAAATTGAAGGATATGGGTTTTCATCCACCTCTTTAGGAGTCTCCTCACTAGCCCAGAACATGCACCCTGAGAGGCTCATCGCTAGCAACATCAGGACTGCTGCTCCCGCGCGCGTGCGCCGCCTCATGGAGGCGGCGGGAGGAAGCAGGCATCTCAAACCTGCGGATTCAAAACTAAATGTCAAGTGGTAATTGCATGGATGCCGAAATAGTTCATCGACGCCGGTGGGCAATACTTGGTGTAATGAGTCTGAGTCTTGTTATTGTGA
>CAXGBP010000102.1:0-3969 GCA_964007685.1 uncultured Candidatus Poseidoniales archaeon
GACCGACCCTGAAATCGGCGAGTATTTCCTCGGGTCTCATTGATTGCTTAGAGAGCCAGAACTCTCTGCACTGCTAGAGGAATGAAATGCAGAGATTCTGCTAACCTATGCCCATCTTCGACTTCAATTAGTTCGACGGTCGGATTCGAGGTCGAGACCTTTCGTGAAGATTCGATAGGCACGATATCGTCTTGTGTGCCATGAATGATTACTGCAGGGTGATGCAGGTTCGGCCACGACATTTCATCGGCGCTGGTGATGAAATCCCAGCCGAACTTGACCTCGTGGCCGAAGCCATGGTGGAAGTAAGCGTGTGAATCACTCTCTTCCCATTCGCGCAGGCCGGCCTCGCCGGCTTGAGCACGAAAATTCTCGGCGAGCCCGAAGGCGGGAGCCATCAAGACTAGTCGAAGGGGGCGATCACGAAATCTCGCCGCAGCATTTGCGATTGCAAGCCCGCCGTATGATGACCCCATGATGACATCGAGGTCGTCATTCTCCTCAATTGCCCGAACGACGACTTCGGTCTGCTCAGCGATGGTCCAACCATTCTCACTCATCGCTGGTGAAACAACATCCCAGCCGAGATTCTCAATCATCCAGGTCGGCTTCGACCCATCGGCAGAACTCTCCAAGCCATGAGCCCAGAGAATCTTCACCGAATCACTCCGCTCCGCAGAATTTCAAAGCCACGAAATCAGTATCCGTCGGCTCACGATTCATCGATTCAGCATCCATCACTCGAAGGTGCAGTTCGCCTACCACATGAATCGTTGCATGATACAGATGCCCACCATGGACTTGGTGACCATTGTCTGACATGATAGTGTGAAGGTGAGTGAATGGACCGTCAGGACCGGGTACTAGATTTCCTTGAGTCGAGAGTAATTCCATCGGTCCAGCGTGGTCGAGAGTCTGGTAAACTCCGTCCGAGCCCAAGTATCCCATACGAATATCTCTGACTCGGCCAATTCCACTCGTGATTGCTGCGCACTTGATTCCATGCTCAGCCAAGCTCTGAATTGATGCGTGAATTTCTTCGCCGGGGTCAAGTCGGAGAATGACGTCATCTCCTTCTCGGATGAACTCCATAGACCGCCCACCGAGAGGGAGTGCTTCAATGCCACGCAGGTTGTTTTTCCCCCTTTTTCTCGCGATTATCGACCGTCTGCGTAGGCTGTTCTTCCAGTGGGCACGGCCCTCCACTCTCAGAAGTTGCAGTGGAAGGGCTCAGCCCCTCATTTTGGCGACGTCAAGCGATGAAACCCTCCAGTGGAAGCAGAGGGGTCGAGATTGCTACCCGCTTTGTTCATAGACCACGGGTTATCACTTCCCTCGCCCGGCGGTGAAATCAATGACGATGGCAGCACATGACTCCTCTGCGCGGTGGCGGACTTTCTTCAATGAAGCCAAGGAAGCGGAGATCGTTCTTCTTCTATCAAAACAGTCTGAAAATGCTGTTCTTCCAATCACTTTCCACGAACTCCAGGCCTTCGATCCGGAGTTCGCCGAAGATGTGCTCATCGACCCGCGCAATATCATCGACAACGGACGTGACACGCTCACAGAGATATGTCGCGAGCGCGGGGAGGACATAGATTGCCTGCTACGCGTGGGTGAGCTACCCAAGGACAGCCGGCGCGACCTTCGTGACGTGGGCAGCCGTGACATTGGAAAATTACGCAGCGCTGAAGTGATTGTGACAAAAATCAGCGAGATCAAGCCTCGCATTCACCGCGCCGTCTTCCAATGCGAGGCTTGCGGCCACACAGTAGAGAAGATTCAGGACAACGAGCGCGAACTCAAGGAGCCGCTTCGTTGTCCTGAGGAAACTGGCTGTGGAGAGTTGGCAGGCCGCTCTGGAGGAACCCGTTTCATATTGGTGATGAACGTCTCTAGAATGGTAAACAATCAGTGGATTGAGGTGCAAGAGGTTCCTGAGAACGTGCCGAGTGGAGCCCAGCCCTCTCGCGCTCACGTTCTCGTTGAAGGCGAACTTGTCAACAAGCATCTCCCTGGTCAGAGGGTCATCATCAACATGATTCCAGTTGTTCATTCCGAGGTGAAGAGGAACAAGAAGACCCCGATGTTCGACATCATCTATCACCTCGTAAGTTCCGAGCACGAAAGCACTCCATTCACCGAGATCAAAATCTCTGATGAGGATCGCGAAGCAATCCTCGACGTTGGCTCGCGCCCAGATCTTTTGCAATTGATGCAGCGCTCGATAGCGCCTTCGATTTACGCTACCGGAGTCGTCCATTACGTCAAGCGTAGCCTTGCTCTACAGCTCTTTGGAGGGGTATCTCGCATCAATAAGGACGCGACCCGCTCTCGCGGCGACGTCCACATCTTGCTAATGGGCGACCCTGGTGTTGCTAAATCCCAACTTCTGCACTACATGTCTAAACTCTCGCCGCGAGGCATGTTCGCAACCGGTGGTGGTGTCTCGGGCGCGGGTCTTACTGCCGCCGCTGTTCGCGACGACTTTGGTGGCGGCGGGCGATTCGCCCTCGAAGCCGGTATTCTCCCACTTTCAGACCGTGGAATGGCGGCAATCGACGAATTCGACAAGATTAGTGAGGAAGATCGCCGTACCATGCACCCCGCTATGGAACAACAGCGCCTCGATGTCTCAAAGGGCGGTGTCAAAGCGACTCTGAACACCCGATGTGCTGTATTGGCAGCCGCAAACCCAATTCGAGGGCGATTCACCAAGCGAGGCGCAAACGAGAGCGTGATGCATTCATTCAACGAGACAGGTCTTCCTCCTGCGCTCGCCTCTCGCTTCGACATCATCTGGATGTTGCGAGACGAGGTCCGAGTCGATGATGACGAGCGAATCGCTCGCCACATTCTTGAGGTCAGGACTCAGGGAATCAGCGAGTCGAAGATTGACGAAGCGATGGAATTAGACCTCCGCGAAGCCGAGGAGGGTCAGATTTACGACGAAGGAGTCGATGGCTCAGAGCACCTCACCGTAGAGTTCCTTCGCAAGTTCATCGCCTACGCTAAGCGTAACATTCATCCTGATCTGAACGATGACGCGAAGGCGATGATTCTCGATTATTACACCAAGGAAAGACAGTCTTTCGGCCGGGATGAGCAACAGTATGCCGAGACTGAGGTGATTCCGATTACTCCGCGTGCGCTTGAGGGTCTAATCCGCTTGACCGAAGCGCACGCGAGAATGCATCTTCGTAATATCGCCACAGCCGACGACGCGAAGATGGCGATGGCTATCTTCCGCCACTGGCGTGAGGAAGCAGGAATCGAGGATGAATCGGAACTGATGTCCGGGGTGTCTGTTTCACAAAGGAACGCGGGTAATGTAGTCAGAGCCGTCTTACGCGACCTGTGCACAGACAAGGGTGTGGCTGAACTCAACAACATCCTCAACCGCTGCGACAACCGAGGCGTCAAGAATCATCAAGTCGAAGAGGTACTCTCCAAGATGCTTCAGAGCGGCGAACTCTTCAGCCCTCGCACCGACGAGTATTCCTTCGCCCGCTGAGCCTATGAGCGATGACCGTTCGCTTACCTTCGTGAGCAGCGGCGAGCCACGCGGCGATATCTCGAGACCCTCGGAACTCGATCCACTGGGTCTTGGCTTCATGTGCGGCCTCGAAATCCATCAGCAACTCAAAACCGGCAAGCTGCATTCGCGCATGCCGAGCACACTCTATGAAATGGGAATAGATGAGATACCTCCAGATTGGGAAAGACAGAGCCGCCGCCTTCGAGCTGCGCAGGGTGAGGGCGGGCGTGTCGATGTGGCGGCACGCTTTGAGGAGCGCCGAAACCGCTCCTTCGTCTATGTTCAATCACCTAATTCGGGTTTGATCGAATTGGACGAAGCACCTCCACTATCTCACGACGAAGCAGCGGTTAGCGCTGCTCTGACAATCAGCGCGATGATGGATGCGAAGCCAGTTCCATTCTTGCAAGCGATGCGCAAGACGGTAATCG
>CAXGBP010000103.1:0-3908 GCA_964007685.1 uncultured Candidatus Poseidoniales archaeon
TCTGAGCGACCACTAGAAGGATACTCTTCGGAGTACGATACTTACGGCCACGCATAGTTCCCTTGCCGGCACGGATGCCACGGCCACTACGAGCGCGCTCGAGGTCATCACCGAGTCCAAGTCCGCCCATCATAGCGACGAACTTACGGGTTGAATACTGTAGAGGCAGATTCTCGACATCATACTTCTCGTCGCCACCATCTCGGCTCTCGACATATCCATCGATGACGATTGGGAAGCGAACACCATCACCGAATCGATGGCCGCGTGCCGCGACCATGTCGGCGTCGGCAGTTGCTGCGATAGCGGAATCGCGAGCGACACCGTTCTCCTTGCTGTTGATCTTCTGGGACCAGTCCTTGGCGACCATCGGTCCATGAGCGCGGCGTCCGCCGCGTGTGTGAGGGTTCTGAGCACCTGTGCGCTGTCCAGCCTTACGCATAATACGCGAGACACCACGACCCTTACCCCACCATTCTACGGAGTGCTTCATTCCAGGTTGTGGCTTGCGCTTTCCATCGTGCTCGCGGTGACCGTAGGCCTGTCGGCGGTTAGCTCGACTTGCGAGCACGGCTCGGCGAATCAGATCCTCGCGGATCTCGGATTCGAAAACATCTGGAAGGGTGAAAGACTTGCCATCCTTCGCCTCGACCTCGTAGATCTCGGCGAGCAGACCTGCGTCCATCTCTTCTTGCTCGACGGTGTTAACCAGATTGTACGACTTTGTCTTCATCTAATCACACTCCCTGCTTGCTCGAGGTACTGACGTAAGTCAAATCGATCTCGTGCAGTTTCGACTTCGGGCGAATCGCGTCACGGAAGCGCAGGAGGCGCTTCGCAGGACCTGGCAGACTGCCTTGGATAATCATGTATGGATTGGTGACTTCTCCGTAGTGGAGAAAGCCACCCGCTGGAGTCACATCGGACTCATCGGGGTTGGAGATGCGAAGAACGCGCTTGTTGAGCTCGGTTCGCTGATGGTATCCCATCTGACCGGCTTGGCGGATTGTCTTGCGGACGTAACCCGTTCCGAAGTCACCCATGTTACCGATCTGTCGGCGCCTCTTCGAGTTCTTGTGGCTCAGAAGCTTGACACCGAATCGCTTGATTACACCTTGGAACCCCTTGCCCTTGGTGATACCGACTACGTCAATCTCCTGACCGGATTCGTATACATCTGCAACGGTAACTTCGCCACCGAGGCGCTCCTTTGCCCACTCGAGCTTGGCATCGTTACCTCCACCAACAAGACCGACCTCCATGATTTCGGGTGTCTTGGATGGCACGCTCTTTACCATCGAAGGTTGGGTAGAGACAATGAGGCGAACCTCACAGAGGTTCGAGTTAGCGAGAGATTCAAAGGAATCATCATTGGTCTCGCCATCACGGATTGGAAGACGTCCAGCGCGCTTCGCTGGCTTGCGTCCTTCCTCTGCATCTCGCTCGCCGCGAGTCTGGTTAGCGAAGCGCGGGTGAAGGCCTTCTGGGCTAGCAGTAGAGTCAGCCCAAACCTCACCAGCAGTCTGCATTCCGTATGGAGTCATGTGGTAGCCACGAATGGCTAGGACCTTCATCGGAGGAACCTCGACGACGGTGACTGCCCTGCGGACCTCTTGACCGGCGGAGGTGGAGGTAGGATTGGTGTCCCGCATTAGAACGTGAGTCATGCCAGCCTTCCAACCAGCGAATCCCTGAATGCGAATCTCGCTTGATTCAGTCTCGGGCCAGGAAGTAATTCTTCCATAAGGTCGAATCGCCCTCTTTCGAGGGCTAAAGCCCATGCTTCCCCTCTTGGGGTTATGTCGGTCAGCCATTTGTATGTCCTCCAGTATTTACCGGAAAGTTTGCCGCCGAAGCGGATTCGAACCGGGCCACCACGTTAGGGAGGAACCGTGACACCGAAAGCCGATTTCCGAGTGGAGATCGGCAGTCCGGGATACTTGAGCAGAGCCCTATGGTGTCTGGTGCCTCACGTAGTGAGCGGCCTTGCGACTTCCATACTATATATGAACGAATCGGGATGGGTCAGTTTGCACCCCTATGGAGTGTAAGTGAACCATGGGGTCAGTGCAACGATTTAGAACCCTGACTTCGAATCGATTGGCCCATGAGCGCGAGGCTGCAGCATGATGGGCTTCGTGACGAGGTCATCGAAGCCCGAGCGTATCAGCTAGAGGCAGTCGATGTGGCGCTGTCGGGTTCGACCCTTCTTGTGCTTCCGACAGCGGCTGGAAAGACCGCCGTCGCTTGGATGGTTATGGCCGAGATGCTGCGACGCTCTGATGGCTGGGCGCTGATGATCGCCCCGACCGTAGCTCTGGTGAAGCAGCATCTCGATGATTTGCAATCTGTCTTCAAGGATGAATCGATTGAGCCTATCGCGATGAGCGGAGCGATACCCGCATCAAAGCGAGAAGGGATGTGGCAGAAGAGTCGCCTCGTCGTCTCAACACCTCAAGTGGTTCGCAACGATGTGACTAGAGGGGTGCTGGATCTGAACAGCTGCTGCGTATTGGTGGTCGATGAGGCGCACCATACAACAGGGGAGCGTGGTGAAGCACAAGTTGCTGACCTCTATCTCAGGCTCGCAGCGGATCCACTGATTCTTGGCATGACCGCGAGCCCTGGATCGAAGGCCGAAAAAGTCGAAGAAATTTGCCGTAGGCTTGCAGTCGAGCGAATCCACATGCGTAGTTCAAGCGATGATATGCTCACAGAACACCTCGCAAATCTCGATATTGAGGAATTACGAGTCAAAGTTCCGAACGAAATTCGAGAACTCGCAGAACCTTTCGTTCGTTGGCAGGAGAGTATCGTCGACCGAGAGCGTCGGCTCGGCAGGTACGTCCTACCAGGGCCTGCCTCTCATTCTGGACTCGCCAATGCCATGGAGAGAGCAAATGCCGCGATTCGCAGAGGAGAGTCGGACGCCTACGGATCGATGAGCAGAATCGGGTTGGCGATGTCCCTTCATCACTTGATCAACCACCTTCTCTGCCAAGGCACCGCTGCCGCTCGAGAATTCCTCGACCGAAAGGAGAGCGGCGCCGACTCAGGGAAGAAGAACACGCGCAATCTTCTCCGTGATCCACGAGTCAGAGGCCTACGAGCGAGCCTTGCTGAAATCGGTGAAATCCACAGCAAGGTTGGCGCAGTCCGGCGACTAGTACGAGAGAGACTGCGCCGCGACCCAGAATCCCGAATCATCGTCTTCGCGACCTTCAGAGATTCAGTGACAGCCCTAGATACAGCATTGGAGAACCTCGAAGGTGCCAAGCCAATCCAATTCATCGGCCAGAGCAAGCGAGGAAGCGGCAAAGGTCTGACGCCAAAGCAGCAAATCGGGCGCATCGAATCATTCCGCTCAGGTGAAGGAAACATACTGATTGCCACGAGTGTCGGCGAGGAAGGACTTGACATTCCTAGCGCCGATCTCGTAATCTTCTACGAGCCGGTCCCGAGCGAAATTCGTAATATCCAACGCAGGGGCCGAACCGGCCGCCACCGCGACGGAGATGTTGTCGTCCTGATAGCCGAAGATACTCGTGACGAAGGAGCGCGTGCAGCTGCCCTTCGACGTGAAGAATACATGTACCGAGCAGTCGGCAGAGTTCGAAGAAAACTGGCTCGTAGTGGCCATCTTGACCTCTCAAATTTGGCTCAGTTCCGAGTAGAAATCGAAGGCGAACTAACTCCTGCTGCCGAGTTTGTCCGAAGCATACGAGAGACACATCGCCCGGAACTCCGGGAGCAGCAGCAACCTGAGAACACAGAAGCAATAGCAGAGCCTCGAAAAATCCCTCCATCCACATTCAGACCGAGAGGGCAAACCGGTCTCGAAAATTTCCCAGCACAATCGCTGAGGGAATCAGTCACCGATAACGGCGATACGAGTCCGGAGTAAAGCC
>CAXGBP010000104.1:0-3893 GCA_964007685.1 uncultured Candidatus Poseidoniales archaeon
GACGGTCACCGCCTTCTTTGAGAACGCGGGAACGGCGGAAGTCGACCGAGCCGTAGATGCGATTCTCTATGCTGACGGAATCGAAATCGCCCGCCACAGAGCAGATACACTCGAGCCGACCGACCCTACGGGTTCTGCCGGCTTCGAATCATTCTCAGTCGATTGGTCGGGAGCACTCGGCGAGCACGAATTTGAACTCGTGCTCGACCCCTACCAGAATGTCACTCAATCGCGCTACGATAACGACGGGCAGGAGACAAGCCTGACAATTGTTCCACCATACAATGCAACATTCGAGATGCCGACGAATCCAGTCAGAGTCAACCCCGGTGATTCTACTCTGAGTCAGCCAACCGTTCGTTCAACCGGACGATTGGCTGGTATCTGGAGTCTCAGTGTTGACGCATCCGCACTACCTCAAGGCTGGACTTGGAGCGATCAGACCCCCGGAGGAATAACATCCATCGAGATAGGAACGGATGCAACATGGATGCCCTCTCTGTGGATTCATGCACCAACCAGCGCAGCCGGCTCAGACGCAGGCTACCTATCTCTAACCATGACACTTGACGAAGATACAAACGTCAGCGTAACAGGATTACTACCGGTTGAAGCAAATCGAACAAGGGGTCTGTCAATCAGAGGACCATCCGGCACCACAGCCAGCACCGGCTACGGTTTGATTGGCGACTCAGCCAAGGCTTGGCTCATCGTCGAAAATCTCGGCAATGCCGACGAGAACTCGATTTCGATGTTCTGGGACAGTACCGCTTGGGATTCAGCCGAGAATAGTCTCGCACTATACGACGAAGACGGAAATGAAATTCCAGCCCTACGTCTCGATGCAGGAGAGCAACGGATTATCTCAGCAAGGCTCGGAGTGCCATCCGATGCGAACCTAGCAGACAGCGTCTCGACCCCTCTGACCATGTGCGTAGGGAGTGGAGAGGAGGAGACCTGCCAAACCGTGCAACTCGAATTCATTGCATCCGGAACCATCACCGAAACCGCTCATCAGTTGAGTATGCCGGAGAGCACACTCGAATGGACGGTTACCGCTGACCTTCCATCCTCAACTGGCGTTCTCGATTGGAAGATATCAGAGGCCGGCATGGGTATCGAAAATTGGCTCTGGTCGGCCTCTGGGGCACTTTCGATCTCCGGCGACGACATTGCCCTAACTGGAATTCCAGGTTCGAGAGTCAGCGGAACCCTGTCACTCGAACTCCCTGTGGATTCACCACCTGCCTACCACGCATTCTCGGACGCAAGCAGTCTCGGAGCTGACCATTCGCTCAGACTCTCAGTCGAGGTCCTACAGATTTACCGATCCTCGCTGACACTCATCTCCCCTACCGACTCACCACATATGGTTGAGGTCGAGGAAGCAATCCCTGCCACCGTCCGTCTCTACAATCCTGGCAACGGCGAGGATACCTACACCATGTCACACGCACTAATCCTCGATGACAATCTCACCGAAGACCCAGGTGTCCAAGTCACCTTCAGTAGCGAGGAGATTACTCTGAGCGCCGGCAGCCTACGGACCCTCCCCGTCGAGGTTGTCCTTCCAGACACAACGCCGGCGCGAACTCCAGTTAACATCGAGATCACCATGACGAGCGAGGGTGACAGTTCCATCTCTTCTACAATTACTCTCACCCTCGAAGCACGTCAAGATCACCGCTGGGAAATTGAGCTTTCAGCCCAAGAAACTCCAGTTGAAGACAGAACCTTCGCAGTCAATCCTGGCGACTCATTCATCGTGGAAATTTCTGCCACAAACACAGGTAATCTTCACGACGATATCGAAATTGCAGCTACAGGCATCATAACGCCTGAAGGATCGGATACAGCGGCAGATTGGGTCATAGTCGGCGACGCAGATACATCTGTCGCTGTCAATGCCAGCACCTATCTCGAATTAATCATCGAAGTTCCCGAAGGCGCTTGGAACGGAACCACATACGAGGTAAGCGGAACTGCCACCGCCTTCGATGTAGAAGTGGCTTCATTCTCATTCATTATCGAAGTTGCACATGTTCCTGGGTGGACCGCGGTTGCAGCCGATGCAGACCTAGAGATCGACCCCACAGGGTCGACAGTTTCACTGAGTATTATCCAGCAGGGTAATGCCCCGAGCAAGCCTTACGCGTCCGTTTACGTGACAGGAGAGACAGGGTGGGTTGTCGAAGCGCCAGAGGACCTAACAATCCTCGAACCGGGGAACACCGCTCCACTCGACCTCGAAATAACACCCCCAGAAACCGCAAGACACGGGCGAACGGTCGAACTTCACATAAAACTCAGAGAAGGGGATGGAAGCAGCGAGACGACCATCACTCTACCACTGCGAGTTGCCATCATCCACGAGTTCTCACTCGATGGATTAGGGAATTGGATAGTCTCGGATGACGGAGGGTACCCTCACGCAGAATTGCAAAACCTCGGTAATGCTCCCACAACGATTTCACTCGAAGTCCTCAGTCTGCCACAGGGTTGGACGGTCTCTGGACGAACACATGTTGTAATCGGAGTTGGAGAAATCACAGGAGTTCCTCTCGAAGTTATTCCTGATTCGGAATGGGATGGATCTTCGCGGACGATTCGGATTTTAGCACAGGATGAGGCGGGAAATCAGCGTGAGATTTCTCTCGATACTCAGTATGAGGATCACTCTTGGGCATCCTCGCCGATTATCGTCGCAGTAGAGGGCGATAGCGCTCTTCTTGGAATTCACGGGACCACCCCCGCATCGGAAGTGATGGATGATGCACAATTCAACCTTGATTGGGACTTGCAAGGGGGTTGGGTTTGGCATGCGGATTCTAATGGGGTCGGAACTCAGTTGACGGTTGATTCAGACTCCGTTTTGCCGTACACTGCTTATGTCATCGAGCCATCGATTCGTTTTGCTACGTGCACCATCTCTGGCTCAGTGGATTCGGTTGATGCCGAATGTCAAGTCGGTAATGGCACCGAATCATTCGCATTCACAGTGATGCTCATCGACGATGAAGGGTTGATGTTGGATTCTCACGATGGCTTCGTTGCAGCGAATACGACATCGGATCAGATCAATCTGAGTGCGGCCGCTTGGAATCCAAGCCCAGGGATGAGGGCGCTAACTATTCGATTGCTCGATGAGCGTGGAGCCCTCGTCGCTTCGTCTGAGAAAGATTTCGAAATTCGCCGTACTGATTGGAATGTAGGGCTCGTTGGCTTGGAGATCGAAGGCGAAGGTGCTTCTCAGAAGATCAAGGTCCTGACCAAGAGAGAGTATCATCACCTACTAACCGATGCTGATTGCAGCATCGAGGTGACTGCTGGATCACACAGTGCAACTCACTCAATCGATGTGACGGGAATATATCCTCCAGAACCTAAGTTGGACCGGCCAGATGTGGAGGATGGAACTGAGATGGTTGTGACCATCCAATGCCTATTCCCGTGGGATGAAGATTCTGACTCGAGCGATGATGAGGCTCGATTGATTCTCTCGGGTGGTTCGATTGAATCCGGTGATGGATTCGAATGGGGGACAGCGCTCAGTTCAGCTGGCTTGGTCATCGTTCTAGCCCTGACTTTGACTTGGATTCTCTACAACCAGCGGGAGCGCCGTAAATTGCTGGATATGACTGAGTCGGTTATTCAGAAAAAGAGCAAGCGGAAAGCTACCGAATTACCGGAAGTGCCCCCGCCTGTAGCTGAACCGCCGGCAGCAACCCCTCAACCCGTGGTCGAACCGACTGAAGAAGTTCCAGAAATCGAAGAGGGGAACCGGGACGAGTTCGAGAGCAGGTTCAAGCGTCTGACCGGTGGCGAGTGACCGCCGAAGGTGGTCCAATGAGTCGCTACATACCCCCCAGTCCATTCTACACATTTGAGCCATT
>CAXGBP010000105.1:0-3871 GCA_964007685.1 uncultured Candidatus Poseidoniales archaeon
CAAGATCTCAAACTTCCAAATCCCAAAGAGAGCCTTCACCGGCTTGGCAAACTCAAGGCACTTTCAAGATTCCAACATGGGACTGACGCATGGCTTGAGGGAGCAAGGGTCAGCGGCAGACCGCCGATATTCAAAATCGACCGCGAGGGCACACAGATAGCACTGTGGAATCCGCACAGCGGTCGCTTCTCATTCGCAAAAGCCGCACTCCCGTCACTAGCCGAGCACAAGACTTTGCCAAGCGTCGAACTAACCGCAGAAGCCGACTGGCGCGGGGACCTATTTTCCACTAATGTCACCCGCTCCGACCCAGTAATCCGCGTCGGCGATGAACTGCTCGTCTACCAGAACGGCGAACTCATTGGAAGCGCACGAGCCGAGGCAGCAGGGTGGGAATGGCCCAATGGACCAGGAAGGTTGGCGAAAGCACAACACCGTCTGTGACTCAACACCCTATGGGTGATATGCGCAGCGATTAAAGAGGGGCAGCAGGTCGGCGAGCCGCTTGAGGTGACCTGTATGGCTCGAATGCACAGTAAGGGAAAGGGAAAGAGCGGCTCTGACAAGCCCAATTCGAACGCCGCTCCCGAGTGGGCAGAGTCTGACAAGGAAACCGTTGAGGCTCTAATTCTCAAGTTGTCAGAGGAGGGCCACTCGACAGCTATGATTGGCACAATCCTGCGCGACCGGCACGCAGTTCCTGATGCCCGCCTCGTCACCGGCGAGCGCATTTCTCAGACTCTCGCTCGCAACAATATCGGCGGCAAGTACCCTGAGGACATGATGAATCTCATGCGCCAAGCACTGAGGATGATCGACCACCTCAACTCCAACCGCAAGGACCTGCACAACCGCAGGCAACTCGAACTCACTGAGTCGCGCATCCGCCGCCTCGCTCGCTACTACCAAGACTCTGGCCGACTTGAGTCAGAATGGGCCTACAAGCGAGATCAACTCCGCCTGATGGTCGAGTGAGCTACTCTTACGCGGTCCTCGCAGGGACGGATTCACAGCGATGGGGATTTGAACCAGCGCTGTTAAGCGTGGTTGATGCGTCAGTTGGTCGAGGCCGAGCAGTTCGCTTCTGTGGCCTCGACTCTTGCGGATGCTGCGGCAGGCATCCGCGCTCATCGTGGCACAGTGATGCTATTGGCGGCACCTTCGATCATTGGAGCGCTGAGTTTGGCCCCGTTGGAGGCGGCGATGCTGGACCTTGGTCTGCCCTATCGCCGCCGATTCAGATTACAGTCCTCGGGAGAAGGGGCTTGGATTCACGTGATGGGGCCGGGCCAGGATTCGGGGCCAGATTACACCGGTGACCCGCCTCGTCTGATTCTCGCCGGACAAGTTGTTGAGGGATTGCAGGGTTCCTCCGGCGATTCGAGGCGTGGGCCATTGACGACCGTTGCTCAGGCCCACGCGCTTGCCCAAGCGCTTGCACCTAGTGGTGTGCGCGTGCGTAGAATGCGGCCATGGCTTCTCTCAGGAAATTGGCTACATTCGGCCCTGGATACGACTTACGACCCAGTATTCACTGCCCTACGAGACCTGCTCGTCGAGGAGGGTTCAGCCCGAGTCGTAGCGATGCCGGAGGTGACCACCGTGGAACTCTCGAATACCCCTTGGGTTGAGGAATTAGCTCTCGACGCAATCTCAGGAAAGTGGTCTGAACTCGATATGGAGGGAAGGGCTCGGGCCCTTTCACACCTGATGCGACCAGCCCTCGCCCGCTCAACTCCATCCACATCGCGCATGGAGGAACTTGGATGGCACCGCGTAGTTGGTCCGGATTGGGATAGTGACCTCGCATCCGAGATTGTGCGCGCGGCGTGGCTGTGGAAGGAGAATCCAGCCGCAACAGCCGCTCACACTTTCGTCGATTCATTGCTGACTACTGGTCGAGCACCCGCGCGCGAGTGAGACTCACTCTAGCCGCAGCGTCGACTCGCAGCCCTCACAATCCAGACGCAGGGGCCTTACGTCAGATTCAACCGGATTCGAAACGCCACACTTCGGACATTCGACGTGCGCATTGGCACGTCGCTTCCGCCCTCCGCTCTCGAGAATCTCAGAGCGCGGAGATACCAAGGCCACTGGGAATACCAGCAACATACTCGAGGCTACTACACCCAGAACGAATGGCATATCTAGCCCGAGCACGTAGAGCGACAAAGCGAGCCCACCGAGAACTACAACTGTCAGCATCGAAGGGACCTTTGCGCGCTTGCGCGTCATCAGTAGACCCAAGCCAAGAGCAAGTACTAGCATGAAGACCGAGACCATCGCCGACACAAGAGGTGAATACAACGCCCCGCCGCTCGGAACGAACTCGACCCGGAAGGACTGTTCTGGATCCAACTCCTCCTCATCGATGGTAATCATTTCGAGGAGAATCCAGCGGCGGTGCTTGGCATCGATGTCCTCGGCCGCCACACCACCCAATCCTTGCAAGGCGGTCGAGCGTATCTCGACATGAAGTTCGATATTGTCGTAGATATCATCATCACTTGGTTTGATGAAATCCTCAATCAATTGTTGTCTCTCACCCGCTTCGACCGAGTGCGATGTATCTATGGTAATCGTCACACTTTCCGAACTGAAAGAGCGGGTGTGGCCCAGATCTATCGTGATGTCAGTGGGTCCAAGATTCACTGGATTTACGCCAAGGATTGACTCAGCATCGAGGTAAAGCCCGTTGGCGAGGAAGGATTTCATGTCGGTTGCCGAGCCAATGAGATGGCTTTGCAGGGCAGCCAATTCGGAATCATCAACCTGGGTATTGTGGAAGTCAGAACTAGGAATTGAATCGGAATAGGTTCGTAAGTTCCTCCACCAGCTATTGGAAGAGAGACTATTGTTGCCGATATTGTCTAGACCCCATCGAACCCATTGTGACATGGATCCGTCGAATTCGATAGTCACCACTCGATCTACACTATCTCCATCAAAGTGGGCATCCACATCCACGGATAGACTCGTGCCGCCAGTTCGCAGTGGTTCTGCTCCTGGATACCATCCTCCTGAGCCCGAACCGCCCGAACCTGCTGTGATGTCATAGGTGCGGTTCGCCTCTATTCTGAGTGATGTTTGTGGAATCAGATGGAATTCTACGCGATAAGTTCCGGAGTCGACGCTCTCAGGAATTTGCCAAGCAAATGTCACTTCGACTCCGTTATTTGTTGGAGTTGCAATCGGGCTATCTGTAATTGCTGCGCTGGCCACGCTCATACCACCTGAGGAGGCCGACCACATACGGTCGCCGAAGCCAGACTTGAGTAGGACTGGGAAGTAGACGAGGCGATTGTTGACACTCGGCTCCTTCATGTCGATGCTGACGATAGGGAATTTCATCGACATGCGACCAGCGTATTCATCAGTACCCCAGACGAAGCGGATACCTGCATCGTCACCGGGACTGGAGAATGAGAGGCTGCGGACTGAGAAGGTGACCTTCACCTGGTCACCTTCGCGGACTTCACCGGCTTCGACGTTAATCGGAATGACGACTTCTCCACTATTGGTCAAGAAGAGGCCGGCGCCGGCATCGCCTTCGAAGTAGGTGCTGCCGATGTTTACGCCGACGGTTGCGTTGATCTGGATACCGGCGGCGGATTCAACCTCGTATGGAATTCGAAATTCCCAAGTTGCGTCTAGATAGTCTCCTTGCAGACCCCAAGTGATGTCCCATGAGCCAATTTCGACGAGACCTTGAATAGATGGTGTAACAAATTGTTCGAATTCCTCGTCAAGGTCCGAGTCGAAGGGAGAGAGAGAACCATCGTCGGCGCTGCCAAGCAGATAGACATCGATTTCCTGCGAGGCGCAGCAAGAGCCGTCCGTGTCTGCAGCAGCCGGTGAATAGGGCAGGCTA
>CAXGBP010000106.1:0-3870 GCA_964007685.1 uncultured Candidatus Poseidoniales archaeon
TTACGATGCAAGCAGGCAAATTAGGTTGACCTATTGGACCCGTCAGAATCAAGTCGGGGTTCAGAGTCGATAAATCATGGGAGATGCCTGTGGTATGATGGGCGACGGCTCACCCGCCGTCAAGATTCATCATTTGGTCAAGGCGCCAGAGAACACCGCAGAATCGATAGCTCGCCGAGAGTCTTGGGATGCCAGCAAGCCCGCGACCGTCTATGTCACTCCCGAGCGAATGCCGGATGGCACGCCATGCCAAGCCGCGACGGTAATTCTCAGAACCCGCGGCTGTGCTTGGTGGTGGAAGTCCGGCTGCACTTTTTGCGGCTACTTCAACGACGTGCGCGATGATGTGACCGCCGACGATCTCTTCGCGCAGTGGGATGCTGCAAAGAAGCAGACCAAGGATTTCGAAGGATGCACGATGGTCAAGGTCTACACCTCCGGGACCTTCTTTGAAGACCAAGAGAATCCAGTCGAGTGGCAAGAACATGTCCTGCGCGAGACTCACGAGATGGGCCTGCACCTCATCGTCGAAGCCCAAGCACACATGTGTAAGCCAGAGAAACTCGCCTTCCTAGCCAAGCACAATCCGAACACCACAGTTGCAATCGGACTCGAGGCATACGACGATGCAGTACTACGATTTCACGTCAATAAGGGGTTTTCAACGAAGACCTGGCGCAAGTCGGTTGCTGACCTCCGTGCCAACGGTCTTCGAGTCAAAACCTACCTGATTTTCAAACCCCCATTCATGAGCGAGGGCGACGCTCTCGAACACACTTCAAAGTGGCTCATCGAAGTCGCACCCCTCTCCGACGAAGTATCGATCAACCCAATGAACATCCAAAATCGAACCATCGTCGACCGCCTCTTCCGCAATCGAGAGTACCGACCGCCATGGCTGTGGTCGTTGGTCGAGATGATTCAGCGAACTCACGAAGCCACCGCAGAACAAGACGCCCGCATCATCGTTCATCCAACTGCGGGCGGCAAAATCCGCGGTGCCCACAATTGTGGCAATTGCGATAAGCACGTGGTCGCCGCAATAGAACGCTACTCAGTTTCTCGTAATCTAGCTGAATTCAAAGGACTCGAATGCGATTGCAAGGCCGTCTGGAGTGCAGAAATCAACTCAGATCTCACTCTCCCTACGCCACTAGGGTCAGGACGCGACCGCAGAGGCAACCGCGTTGACCTCATGCGGGCCCCCTAAGGTGAGGGACTACGTCCCTCGCCCAATGCTTAAGGGCGAATCTACGGTGGTCAGCCCGTCCACGAAGTGTTGTGGGTAAGTGGTGTCTAGATGGCAAACGACGACGGATTCCTCCAAGGCGATAACGAACCTGCGGCTTCAAGGGTGATATTAGTCGGAGCATTGGTCTCCGCTCTCATCTTCATGGTGGTCTTCAGCATCCTCTACCCAGGTCAGAATTACCCCGTGATTTCCGACTTCGAAACCTTCGGTGCACTTACCGGCGGAATCTGGTTTTTCATCCTCGGAGCGATGTTTGGAATCTTCGCGATTCTCGCTACGATGATTACGGAGGCCACTCGCGAGTGAGGTGATTGTGATGGATTCGGTACTCTCAACCTTAGCAGTTTTCTGGGCTTGCGCCCTCATTTTCTACCTCCTCGTCCATCGTGGACTGTGGATTTTCTCCGACGTTGCTCGTGGCATGGGGATGTTCATGCTCGAGAAGGCCCTCGGGCCTGGAATCGAATTGGTCGAGGGTCGTTCAGGCTCTGCAGCACGAGCGTGGATTGTTCAGTCAGCCTTGTGGCTGATGCTCGGTGGGCTGTTCACCTTCGAGGGTTTTTGGCTTGCCCACGACCCTACTGCTTTGCATTCCCTCGGTTCTTGGGGATACGACCCGACTGCCGAGACACTGGCTGCTACCGGCAAGGCTGTGACTGCCTTCGGTGGAGTCACGATGGCGATTATCGGCTGCGGTCTGCACATTCTCCCCAAGTTGCTAGGAACTGATTTGGCGAGTGAGCGTAACGGTACTCTCGTCTCCTTCCTTTACTCAGGGTCGGTTGTCGTGATGATAATCGGCTCGCACGACCCTGTGATTCTGGGAATCAAGGTTCTCATTATCGGCACAGGCATCCATATTCTGGCTATTACTGCAATTGTCATCAACCAGCTACTAACACTAGCAAATCGCTCGGGTTCAATCTCTTTGCCGGCTTGGTTGATTCTCTTCGGATTGATGTCTGAGTCGTTCAACCTGATTGCTGGAATTGCCACCGGCGCTATCACCGATGGTGATGGCCAGTGGCTGATGTATAGAATTCAGTCTGGTGGATTCTTCTTCCTCTCGACCGCTGGTGTGGTGCTCTATGCTACGAGTGTGGCGAGCGGTAATGCTCTGTGGTCGCGTTCGCTAGTCGGTGCAACTCTATTCGGCGGCTTGTTCACTCTACATCCTCTGGGATCTCGTGAAGGCTCGCTGGTTGCAGACCTCTTCGGACTTGATGCTGGCGAGATGGCAATGGGCCAGAGCGACATGGTCGTCTCAAGCTTCTTACTAGCGTTGGCCGCAATTCCAGTGATCGCCTTCTGCGCCAATGCAATGCTGACGATGCGCGGCGGCAATTCTTCTGGCGCCAACCCAAATGTGGCAGGCTTAGCCGAGATGAATCTCGGAATTATGGCGATGATTCCTGTCTTCGTCGGCGCTTTGTTTGTTCAGACCGACTCGGTCTCCGGGACAGATGCTCTAACAGGCCTCGCTGGAACTATCGATGAAATGGGCCGTTGGGCTGTCTTAGTACCGCTGAACTTCGGTGCGGCTCTAGCTCTGTATCCATCGATTACTGGGCGCCAGTTGGCTTCTGCTAGCCGCGCCCGAACCGCTTTCTGGCTGATGTCGGGCGGCGTGCTACTGGGATTGATGGTTACTCTGACCTCGAACGCCATCGATATGGCTCTGCTCGACGCTGGCGTTCTTGACCCATCGAGCCTAGCTCACGAATTGGCTGTGGCAGGCTCAGTCATTTTCTACTTCGTAGTAATCGCAATGATTCTGCACTGCCTGAACATGGTCAGCGGACTGTTCCGTGGGGCCATCGTTGGTGAGGGTAGTGAGGGCGCTTCAAGCATCCAAGTGGATAGTTACAATCTTGCTTCGGCGACGACGGTGGCTCGAATCTTGGGCTCCGGTGCTGGAATGGACACCGTCGTCGTGCCGGTCGGCGAATCGGACGAGGCTGGTTCGGCGACCGACCTTTGAGCGGGTTAATCCCGGAGGGTCCGACCGTCAAGTTGAGGGGTAAGCCTCCTTGTTGCAAGCGAGGGATGACATGAGGATTGGACTGGTCGGCAAGCCAAATGTGGGTAAGTCCACGACATTCTCTGCCCTGACGCAGACTACTGTGGACATCGCGAATTACCCTTTCACAACCATCGAGCCGAATGTCGGTGTATCGTGGATCCCACTGAGAGAACCGTGTGCCTGCGCGGCTCTGCGTGCTAAACGTGAGGCGGATGGAAGGCTTGAGGAAACGACTTCTGACGACCCTCGAGGGGGTAGCATTTGCACACCAAACACAGGTTCTTGCGTCGGTCACAATCGATTGGTTCCAGTGATTCTCGTCGATGTGGCCGGACTGGTTCCCGGCGCCCACGAAGGGCGTGGGCGAGGCAATCAATTCCTCTCCGATCTCGCACGCTGTGATGCGCTAATCCAAGTTGTCGATGTCTCCGGTTCGACCGATCTTGAGGGCAATCCGGTTGGTGAGGGTGGTTCTGATCCAGTCGAGGAGCACAAATTCCTGCTCGGCGAGCTGGATGCATGGATTCGAGGTATCATCGAATCGAGTTGGCAGCGCGGCGCTCGCCGTGTTCAATCCGAGGGTGAGAAAGCCCTC